>NZ_JVLI01000156.1:0-36029 GCF_001072315.1 Streptococcus pseudopneumoniae
CGTACTCAAGTACAGCCTGCGGCTAGTTTCCTAGTTTGCTCTTTGATTTTCATTGAGTATTATCTTTTCTGAGAAGGAGTTTCATTATGAAAGTTGTTCGAAAATTACTAGCCCCTCTCTTGGTTGTAGGGATCCTCTTGACCTCTCTGATTAGTTTGCATCAGTTGAAGGCAGATAAGAAAAAAGATGTTTTTCGTATCGGTATTTCGCAGTTTATTACTCATCAATCTTTGGACGCTACTAGAGAAGGTTTTGTGGATGAGCTGGCCAAGCAAGGCTATGTTGAGGGGAAAAATATCGAGATTGATTTGCAAAATGCACAGGGAGAACAACGAAATCTAAAAACGATTTCCCAGCAACTAGCAGAATCTAGTGATGTCGTTCTAGCTATCGCAACGCCTTCTGCTCAGAGCTTGGCTAATACAACACAAACGACACCTGTTATCTTTTCAGCGGTAACAGATCCTGTCAGTGCCAAGTTGGTTGAGTCAAGAGAGCATCCTGGGGGCAATGTAACTGGGACAAGCGATCAGTCATCAGATGCCATTTCAACCCAAATCAATTTGATAAAGAAAGTGTTGCCAAAAGCTAAAACGATTGGAATCCTCTATACTCAGAGCGAGCCAAACTCAGTTGTCCAAAAGGATGAAGCTAAGCGCCTTCTGGAAGAAAAAGGCTTTACCGTTGTTGAAAAAACAATCTTGGACAGTAACAATGTCAAGGCGGCTGCAGAAAGCTTGATGGCAGAGGTGGATATGGTTTTTGTACCAACGGATAATATCATTTCATCAACCATGGAAACAGTTAAGCAGGTTTCTATTAAACACAAGGTTCCAGTATTTGGTGGTTCAACAGAAATGATTGCGGTTGGTGGCTTGTATAACTACGGAACCAATTATGAAGAATTGGGAAGACAGACAGCTCGCATGCTGATTCGTGTTTTAAAAGGTGAAAAGCCAGAAAATATAGCAGTTGAGTTGCCTGAAAAACTAGAATTGCATACCAATCAAGAAATGGCAGATGCACTAGGAATTGATATTAGTAAGTTAGAAGGCAAGGAATAAGGAGGTTTGAGATGAATTTTGTATTATCTAGTTTATCAGAAGGTTTGTTGTGGTCGATTATGGCGATTGGGGTCTACTTGACTTTCCGTATTTTGGATATTGCGGATATGACTGCTGAAGGAGCCTTTCCACTGGGGGCGGCCGTCGTCGTATCTCAGATACAGGCAGGGACAAATCCTTGGGTTGCGACCTTACTTGCTTTGCTGGCAGGTATGGTAGCAGGTCTTGTATCAGGAATGCTCCACACCAAGATGAAAATTCCAGCTCTTTTGACAGGTATTGTGACCTTGACAGGGCTCTATTCCATCAATATTAAAATCATGGGAAGTGTGCCCAATCTTTCCTTGGGAGATTCTTCAACTGTCTTTAAACAGTTGGCTAGCTTGGGACTGACAAATGAAGAAGCTGTTTTCTCACTCAGTTTGGCCTGCCTCTTACTTGTTTGTTTGGTCTTGACCCTTTTGATGAAAACGGAGATTGGCTTGGTCTTGCGTTCGACTGGGGACAATATTCCGATGAGTGAGGCAAATGGGGTCAATGTAGACACCATGAAGATTGTTGGTTATATGATTTCAAATGGTCTGATTGCTCTGTGTGGTTCCTTATTTGCTCAAAATGATGGATTTTCAGATGTGACTTCTGGGACAGGAACCATTGTTGTTGGTTTGAGTGCAGTGATTATTGCGGAAGTCTTGATACACGACTTGACCATTGGAGGTCGCTTGTTATCCATCGGAATCGGTGCTATTGTTTACCGTTTGATTATTTTAAATATCTATGAAATTCCAAATCTAGATCAAAACTTAGTACGTCTCTTTAATGCAATCTTGTTAGCCTTAGTTTTATTTGCACCAGAATTGCAAAAGAGATTAAAGATTCGTGGTCTGAAATTGAGAAATGAATAGGAGGAGAAAGTTATGGCAAGTTTGTTAACACTTGAAAATATTCACAAAACATTTGAAGCAGGGACGGTCAATGAAAACCATGTCCTCAAAGGATTAGATTTAGAGGTTGAAGAGGGAGATTTTATCTCTGTGATTGGTGGAAATGGAGCAGGGAAATCCACTTTGATGAATATCTTGGCTGGCAATCTATCGGTGGATGAAGGGGACCTTCTACTGGCAGGCAAATCCATTAAAAATCTGAGTGTCAGAAAGAGAGCCAAGGATATCGCTCGTGTTTTTCAAGATCCTAAGATGGGAACGGCTTCTCGTTTGACGATTGAGGAGAATATGTCTATTGCCTTGAGACGCGGGCAGAAGAGAGGGCTTGGCTGGGGTGTGAAGGAGAAGGACAGAATCCAGTTCCAAGAGGCCTTGAAGGAGTTGAATATTGGTCTTGAAAACCGCTTAAAAGTAGATACTCAATATCTCTCAGGAGGACAAAGACAGGCCTTGACCCTAGTCATGGCAGCTCTAGTGAAACCTAAACTCTTGCTTTTGGATGAACATACTGCGGCACTTGACCCGAAAACGAGTCAAATGGTGATGGACTTGACGCAAAAGATTGTGGAACACCATCAGTTGACGACTTTGATGATTACCCACGATATGAACCATGCTATTGAGTACGGAAATCGTCTCATTATGCTCTATCAAGGCAAGATAGTGGTGGATGTCAAGGGAGAGGAGAAAAAGCATCTGACGGTTGAAGACCTCATGCATCTCTTCCAGAAAAATAGTGGCCAAAGTCTAGTCAGTGATGAATTAGTTTTGGGATAAAGAAAAAGGCTGAGATCTAGTGTTTCAGTCTTTTATTAGGTACGACAGGCATGTCGTGCATCTGAGGTGTAAGTCCTCCGTGGGCACCCGCTACCGGTAAACCCAATAGCGACTCTCAAGCCTGACGCTGGAAATAATAATCGTCAGAGGAAGGGATAGAAAAATCGTGCCTATACGAACAGAAGTGTGATAGTAAGGCATATATAGTGTATAAGGTGTCTCAGAAATCTAAAGTATTTGAACGTTTTCGTAGTAGTGATGAAGATTATGTAACGATAACGTGGGAAAGAAATGTTCATATTAAGCGAAAATCAAAGAACAAATTAGAAAGTTTGACTCCTATATCCTAAAATACTGATTTGTGAAGAGTATCAAAACTAGAAAGGATAAGATCTGAATCAGATCTTATCTTTTTTGTTATATAGTGGATTGGAATAAAATATGAGCAAATCAATTAGGAAAGGAATATTAATTTATAGAAACATTTTAGCAGTCATATCGTACTGTTCTAGTTTCAATACGCTATATCTAAAGGCATTTCAACAAAAAATTATATTTTTTTATAAAAAAATATAATTTTTTGTTGAAAACGGATTCTTTTTTGTTGTATAATGGAATTGTAAATGAGTTATAAAATTTTATAATAAAATAAAAAATATTTTCAAAAAGGAGGTCTATCTTATGGCAAATAAGATGCCGATAGTTGGAATCTCAGGTAGTGTTATGATTGATCAGGGAGGAATGTTTCCTGGTTATCATAGAAGCTATGTCAATGAAGATTATGTTAATTCTGTAATCCAAAATGGTGGGATACCTGTTATTATACCTGTATCAGATGTTGCTGAAGTTTTAGATAGTTATATTGATAAAATTGATGCATTGATCTTATCTGGTGGTCACGATGTTTGTTCTATGAATTATAACGAAGAGCCTTGTCCTAAGATGGGAGATATATTCCCAGAAAGAGATAAGTTCGATTTTGCCTTATTAGAACGTGCAGAAAAAAAACGCATCCCAATTCTTGGTATTTGTCGTGGAGCACAGGTTATTAATGTTTATCATGGCGGGTCTCTTTATCAAGATGTCTCAATGTGTGATACAGCAGCTGTAAAACATTGGCAAGGCCACTTCCCAGAACAAGTTACTCATTCAGTAGATATTGTTGATGATTCACTGTTGCATAGGATTATAAAAGTAAACAGAGTGATGGTTAACTCATTTCATCATCAAATTATGAAAAATGTATCATCTGATTTTAATGTTGTGGCTAGAGCCGCGGATGGTGTTGTAGAAGCAATTGAACATAAGGATTACCCAATGTTAATTGGGGTACAATGGCATCCTGAAATGATGCACAAGAAATCAATGCAAATGAACTTGTTATTTACTGCATTGATTAATAATGCATGTAAAGATTGTCAAATGTGTGAAATTTAATAGGAGAAAAATAATGAAAAAAAAGCTAGGATTTTATTCGATTGTCCTTCTGACAATTAACTCTATTATTGGTACGGGAATTTTCCTTTCTCCTGGTGGTGTTGTTGCCAAAGCAGGAGATAAGGCGCTTATCATTTATATTATGGCAGCGGTATTTGCATCTGTTTTAGCAGTAACATTCGCATCAGCGGCTAAGTATGTTTCCAAAGGTGGAGCCTCTTATGCTTATACTAAAGCTGCATTTGGAGATAACATCGGGTTCTATGTAGGTATTACTCGCTACATTGCAGCAAGTATTGCGTGGGGTGTAATGGGGACTGCGGTAGTTAAAACAGTTCTTAATATGTTTGGGTTTGATAATGGCAACTTGACCTACGTTACAATTGGGTTCGTTATTCTAATGGGAATTCTTCTTGTAATCAATTTATTGGGAACACGTTTGTTTGAGCTTATCAATAACTTGTCTACTATTGGTAAAGTAGGAGCTCTTGTTACAACCATTCTCGTAGGATTAGCAATTGTGTTATTTACTGGTGTCAATGAATTTGATACAATTAAAAATCTGACTGATAGCACTGGGGCTAAGTTGGGCGAAAATATGGATATTTCAGCCTATGTAATGGCAGTTATTGCAGCATTTTATGCCTTCACTGGTTTTGAAAGTGTAGCCTGTGGTGCTCAAGATATGGAAGAACCAGAGAAAAATCTTCCAAAGGCAATTCCATTGGCAATTGGGATAATAGCTGTTATCTATCTAGGTATTGTTGGAACAGCTATGATGATTAATCCATCTGCTATTGTGACGACAAAAGAAGTAGTAGCACTTGCAGCAGTATTCTCAAATCCAATTATTCGTACAATCATTCTTGTAGGTGCTTTGGTTTCTATGTTTGGTATAAACGTAGCTGCATCATTCCACACTCCACGTATCTTGGAAGCAATGGCAATGCAAAATCAAGTTCCAGAATGGTTTAAAGTTAGAACTAGCAAAGATTTTCCGCTTCGTGCATTTTTAGTGACGATTGGAGCAGCAATCTTACTTCCTATGGCATTCCAATATAATATGACTAGTATTATTGTTCTAAGTTCAATTTCACGTTTTATCCAATTTATCATAGTTCCTCTGGCTGTTATGGTATTCTACTTTGGAAAACAAAAAGAAGAAATTGTTGCAACTGCTAAGAAGAGCTTTGTATTTGATGTTATCGTTCCATTCTTTGGATGTATCTTAACAGTAATTTTATTATACAAATTTAACTGGGCATCGCAATTTACAATCGTAAGTAAATCAGGAGATGTATCATTGAATACATTTGCTATCGTAGCAATGATTATTGGTTACCTTGTTTTACCAGTAGGATTGATGATTTGGAGAAATGTAAAAGAAAGAAAAGAGGCATAAAATGAAACGATTAAGTAGTGAAAAAATTCCAGCAGCAGTAGGTAGTTATTCCCCAGCAACACTTGTAGGTAACCTTATTTTTACATCAGGTCAACTACCAATTAACCGTTCAACGGGGAAAATCGATGAAGATACTATTGAATGGCAAGTAAGTCAGTCTCTTAACAATATCAAATCGATTTTAGAAGATAATCATTCCTCTATGGATAAGATTGTCAAAACAACTGTTTATTTGAGTAATATTACTGATTTTAAAGCGTTCAATGAGGTTTATCAAGGTTTCTTTAACGGAGATTATCCAGCGCGTACAGCGTTCCAAGTTGGAGCTCTTCCAATGGGGGCTTTGGTAGAAATTGAAGCAATTGCGGAGGTAGATGAATGAGAGAGAATACCAAACTATTACATGGCTATAAAGTATTAGATACTTATACTGGTGCTGCCTCTATTCCTATCTACCAAACATCAACTTTTCATAACAAACACCTCTATGACGATAGCCAAGAATATTTGTACACTCGTTTTTCAAATCCAACAGTAGACGCACTTGAAGATGGGTTTAGAAGTCTAGAGGATTCAAAATATGCCCTTAGTTTTTCATCAGGTATGGCTGCGATCTCGAATGTATTAATGTTACTTAATGCTGGAGAGCATGTTATCTTACCTAAAGAAGTATACGGGGGTACATGTCAGTTTGTAAATAATCTCCTGCCAAAATACAAGATTGAATACACTTTTGTAGATATGGCTGATATAGAGTCAGTAGAAAAAGCCATACGTGAGAATACTCGTATGATATATCTTGAAACTCCATCAAATCCACTTTTAAAAGTTTGCGATATTAAAAAGATTGTGGCATTAGCTAAGGAGTATGATTTGGTTACTGTGGCTGATAATACCTTTATGACATCTTTAGCGCAAGAACCTCTAAAACTCGGAGTTGATATAGTAGTTGAAAGTGTTACTAAATTTATAAATGGACATAGTGATGTCATTGCAGGTCTTGTTGCTACTAATTGTGAAACATACTATCAAGAATTAAAATTGTTCCAAAAGAACTTTGGGGGAATCCTTGGAGTTGAAGATGCTTGGTTAATTATGCGTGGTATGAAAACAATGGGAATACGTATGGACCATGCAGTTAAGAATGCCCAAAAATTGGCTGAATTCTTGCAAAATCATCCAAGGGTGAAACATGTTTACTATCCTGGATTAAAGGATCATCCGAATCATGAAGTACATATGGGTCAATCAAAAAATGGTGGAGCAGTACTATCGTTTGAATTGTCTTCAAAAGAAGAATTGATTGCTTTTACTGAAAAAATTCGTATTCCTATCTTGGCAGTTAGCCTTGGTGGAGTTGAATCTATTCTTTCTCATCCAGCAACAATGTCTCATGCCTGCCTTAGTCCAGAAGAAAGATTGGAGCAAGGTGTAGTGGATGGCTTATTAAGACTCTCTTGTGGTATTGAAAATATCGAGGATTTAATCGAAGATTTCAAACAAGCATTGGAAAGCTAAAGATCTAACACAAAATTTTACAATATCATTTGGATTGAATCTGTAAAATTTTGTGTTTTTCTTTTAATTATGGAGGTATAAAGATGGAAACAATTAATTGGAAAAATGTAGTGGAAGATAGAAAAGAAGATCTTCTAAATGATATTGAACGCTTGCTTCGTATCAATTCAGTAAAAGGTGATCCGGTTGATGGTGCCCCACTTGGAGAAGGGCCCAAACAAGCAATTGATGAAATCAAAAAAATGGGTTATGAAGCCGGTTTCAAGGTAAATGATTACGGACCACTTGTTACTCGTATTGACTGGGGAGAAACTGGGGAGCCTTTTGGAGTTTTAGGTCATGTAGATGTGGTTCCTGTCGGAACTGGTTGGGATAGTAATCCATTTGAACCTACCTATAAGGACGGTAAATTAATTGCTCGAGGTAGTTTGGATGATAAAGGCCCTCTAGTTTGTGCTTTTTTTGCTATGAAGTTGTTGAAGGAACGTGGTTACATTCCCAAAAGGAAACTACAACTGATTGTAGGCAGTGATGAGGAAACAAATTGGGAATGTTTGAATTATTATAAAACTATTGAAAAACTTCCAAGGGAAGGTTTCGTTCCAGATGCTTATTTTCCAGTGGTTAATGGAGAAAAAGGTATAATTCACTTTACGATAGAAGAGGGGAAAGATGACTCTCAAACTGGGACTTATTGTTTAGTAGAATTTAAGAGTGGCACCAAAGAAAATATGGTTCCAGGTCTAGCGGAAGCCCGTCTAAAAGGGGGAACTGAATCAGATATTACCGATAGCTTCCAAAGATTTTTAGTAGAGCACCTAAATGTATCTGGGCAAGTAGATCAGAATGATGAAGAACTAAAGATTACTCTATATGGTAAATCTGCCCATGGTTCAACCCCAAGTAAAGGTGTAAATGCTGCGACTTATTTAGCTAAGTTTTTAAGTCAGCATCCTGTTAAAAATGGGAAGTCTTTTTTAAATCATATGGGAGAATCTTTTCACGAAACAACTGATGGTAAAAATTTAGGTATTAATCATCAATCAGAAATAGGTGAACTGACTTTTAACGTAGGAATTGCAAATTATGATTGTAGTTCAGGAGGGAGAATAGTTACTGACATCCGCTTTCCATTCAGTCAGTCATCTAGTGAAATTAAATCGCATTTAGAAGAGTATTTTGAAGGTGAAGATTTGCATATTGTCGTCAAGAAAGATCCACATTTTGTATCTCCAGATACTAAGTTAGTGAAAACTCTTTTAAAAATTTATGAAGATCAAACTGGTGATAAAGGATATACAAAGGTTATAGGTGGATCAACGTATGCAAGTTTGTTGTCAGAAGGAGTTGCATTCGGAGCATTATTTCCTAGTACAGAAGATACCATGCATCAAGCTAATGAGTTTATTCCGGTTAATGATTTGGTATTGATTACAGCTATCTATGCTCAAGCATTATTCGAACTAATTTGTAAAGCTGAATAAGCGTTTCAAATATTTGTAAAATTAATTCTAATATGATAGACTTTACGAAAAATGCATTAGATAGAGATAGGAAATAAAATGAATAAGGACCTAAAACTATATATCCCTTTAATCAATTTTTTGGCAACTGTTCTAGGAAATGATACAGAAGTTGTTCTACAAGATTTTACGAATGGTTTTGATCATTCTTTAGTCTATATTAAAAATAATTTATCAAATAGGGAAATAGGGTCACCTGCAACAGATTTTGTTTTAGATATTGTCAGAAATAAAATTTATATTGAGAACGATTATTTAGTAAATTATCGGAGTAGAACTCATTCAGGTAAAAATCTATATTCTTCAAGCTATTTTATTAAAGATGAACTCAATGAATTAGTTGGGATGATTTGTATAAATAGTGATAAATCTAAAATGATATCTTTAAAAAAATTGTTTGAATCAGGAATATCTATCATTGATGAAAATCTACTCGGTGATAAAGATAAAATATCGGCAGATGAAACTATAGTAGAAAACTTTAATCAATCGGTTGATTCTTTAATAGATGATTTGATTTTTAAAGAAACAAATGGGAAAGACTTATCGCAATATAAATTAAGTAAATCTGAAAAAATTTCGATAGTTCAAGTACTAGATACAAAAGGTTTTTTTGAATTTAAAGATTCTATTTCAAAAGTTGCTTCTATATTTCAAATGTCAGAAGTTAGTATATATAAATACCTTCAAGAAGTCAGAAAGGGTGAATAAAATAATTGAGGAGTAAAAATGGACTTTGACCTATTCCTTTTAGTATGTAATTATATTGGAACGATTGCATTTGCAGCATCGGGTGCTATAAAAGGGTTTGATAAACATCTGGATATTTTTGGGATTAGTTTGTTGGCTATTGTCACAGCTGTCGGAGGCGGTATTTTACGTGATTCGATAATAAGTAGATTTCCTTCGGCACTTTTTGATCCCAGTTCGATTTATCTTGCGATATTTGTTGCAATTATAATGTATATTTTTATTGTTTTAAATCGTTCAAATTATGGCTATAATTCAGAAATATATAGATGGTTACGCGAAGCCTACTTAATCTTTGACTCGATTGGCTTAATTATATTTTCTTTAATTGGACCGACAGTTTTAATTGAAACTAAACTCAATTTAATGTCAGCTGGATTATTGGCATGTTTGACTGGAGCTGGTGGGGGTATAATAAGAGATTTATTAATCAATGAGGTTCCTAGTGTCTTGAAAGAGGATATCTATGCATTATTATCTTTTGCTGTAGGGATTTCGTACTATGGTTTGACCCATTTTATAGGTTTTTCTAGAATTTCGACGTTTATAATAATCTTCATTTTAGGTTTTATTATTAGGATGATTATTATTCGATTTAGATTATCTTTACCAAATATGGAGAATAGAGGATAAAGTTAAGTACCCAAGTGCTCTTTTGTGGAGTGTTTATTATGTTTGACCTTCTTTAGTATTAATTGTTGTCTTATTAGACTTGTTCGATAACTGTTTGAAGCAAGATTAGCTGGTTAGAAATTGAATTTTTAATATTCCAACTAGCCATTAGTTTTTAGTTTCTGCATATTTAAATTGGTTGAAATAATCCATAATAACACCTATAGATTGTAGTTGAAAAGATTCAACAAGATACCAAACAAGTCTATTTCTAGTTGACCTAATTTGATTAATGAATTTTAAACACCTATAATTATCAGTGTTATTTATCATTTATGTAATTGCAATGGATAATAAGTTTTCTTATTCTAAACGAAAGTTTAATGAGTTAGATGCCAGCCAAGGAAATAATTTTCTTCTCTTTTGTTTTATCGTTCCTATATTAATTTTATAGAACGCATTTATTTGATTTTAAATAACAAGACAAGAGAAGCGTCTGAAAAAATTCTACTAAAATCGTATCAAACACTGGCTATCTATGTAAATTAAACTCAGTAAGGAGCCCTCTTTTGCAGAAAATCAGGGTTCTTTTTGCTGTCTATTCCATTCTTGAAAGCGTAAAACAAACTAGTCAGGGTGGCTAGTTTGTGGTATAATGAAAGGGACTCAAAAAGAAACAGGAGAAAAATGATGGATTTACTATTAGCAATTGTATTGATTGTGCTAGCTTTTCTAGGAGGAGCTCTTGGAGGAATGTACTTGGTTCGTAAGCAAATCGAAAAAGAATTCGCTGACAACCCACGTTTGAATGCTGAAGCAGTTCGTACTCTTTTGAGTGCAAATGGTCAAAAACCAAGCGAAGCTAAGGTACAACAAGTTTACCACCAAATCATCCGCCAACAAAAGGCAGCCCTTGCTAACAATAAAAAGAAAAAATAAATAAGGAAAAGTCTGGGATGAAAGTTCCAGACTTCTCACTATGTTGGCTATGGTTTAGGGATGAGACTTTTTCCTTGCATTCTATTGATATTTGATTATGATTAAGAGAGATGGTTATTGATTAGGCTGTCATTATTCAGTTCATACGGAACGGTAATCATAATGAACTATCAATCAGAAAAAAGACTAGAAAGAAGACTGTATGGATAATCGACCAATTGGTTTTTTGGATTCGGGTGTCGGGGGTTTGACGGTTGTGCGCGAGCTCATGCGCCAGCTTCCCCATGAAGAAATCGTCTATATTGGAGATTCGGCGCGGGCGCCCTATGGTCCCCGTCCTGCTGAGCAAATTCGTGAATATACTTGGCAGTTGGTTAACTTTCTCTTGACCAAGGATGTCAAGATGATTGTCATTGCTTGTAATACTGCGACTGCGGTCGTCTGGGAAGAAGTCAAGGCTCAACTAGATATTCCTGTCCTAGGTGTGATTTTGCCAGGAGCTTCGGCAGCCATCAAGTCCAGTCAAGGTGGGAAAATCGGAGTGATTGGAACGCCCATGACAGTCCAATCAGACATCTACCGTCAGAAAATCCATGATTTGGATCCGGACTTACAGGTGGAGAGTTTGGCCTGTCCCAAGTTTGCTCCTTTGGTGGAGTCGGGGGCACTGTCAACCAGTGTCACCAAGAAAGTGGTCTATGAAACCCTGCGTCCCTTGGTTGGTAAGGTGGACAGTTTAATCTTAGGATGTACCCACTATCCACTCCTCAGACCTATTATTCAAAATGTCATGGGACCAAAGGTTCAGCTCATCGATAGTGGAGCAGAGTGCGTACGGGACATCTCAGTCTTACTCAATTATTTTGAAATCAATCGTGGTCGCGATGCTGGACCACTCCATCACTGTTTTTACACAACAGCCAGCAGCCAAAGTTTTGCACAAATTGGTGAAGAATGGCTGGAAAAAGAGATTCATGTGGAGCATGTAGAATTATGACAAATAAAATTTATGAATATAAGGATGAACAGGACTGGTATGTCGGGTCCTATGGTATTTTTGGTGGCGTCCGGACGTTGACGGATGATGACTTGGATTTTCCTCTATTGGAGTTTGCCCAAAGATTTCGAGATGAGGATCGAGGTTTTCCTGTTTCTGTTACTGTTTTACGCTATGGTTCTCGCTACCGTTTATTGTCTTTTGTGGTAGATATCCTCAACCAAGAAATGGGACGAAATGTGGAAGTCATCCAACGTCAGGGGGCTTTACTCTTGGTTGAAAATGGGCAACTCCTGCATGTGGAATTGCCTAAAGAAGGGGTCAATGTTCATGATTTCTTTGAGACAAGCAAAGTTAGAGAAACCTTATTGATTGCGACTCGAAACGAGGGCAAGACCAAGGAATTCCGAGCGATCTTTGACAAACTAGGCTACGATGTGGAAAATCTCAATGACTATCCTGACCTGCCTGAAGTAGCAGAAACAGGCATGACCTTCGAAGAAAATGCCCGTCTCAAGGCAGAAACTATTTCCCAATTAACGGGCAAGATGGTTTTGGCAGATGACTCGGGTCTCAAAGTCGATGTCCTTGGTGGCTTGCCAGGTGTCTGGTCAGCTCGGTTCGCAGGAGTAGGAGCAACTGACCGTGAAAACAATGCCAAACTCTTGCACGAATTGGCCATGGTCTTTGAACTCAAGGATCGTTCGGCTCAGTTCCACACAACCCTAGTCGTAGCCAGTCCAAACAAGGAAAGCTTGGTTGTTGAAGCAGACTGGCCAGGCTACATTAACTTTGAACCTAAGGGTGAAAATGGCTTTGGCTATGATCCTCTCTTCCTTGTAGGGGAGACAGGCAAGTCCTCAGCTGAATTAACCCTTGAAGAAAAAAATAGCCAATCTCACCGTGCCTTAGCCGTTAAGAAACTTTTGGAGGTATTTCCATCATGGCAAAGCAAACCATCATTGTAATGAGCGATTCCCATGGCGATAGCTTGATTGTGGAAGAAATCCGTGATCGCTATGTGGGCAAAGTTGATGCTGTTTTTCATAACGGCGATTCTGAACTGCGTCCTGATTCTCCCCTTTGGGAAGGTATCCGTGTTGTTAAAGGGAACATGGACTTCTACGCCGGCTACCCAGAACGTTTGGTGACTGAGCTTGGTTTGACCAAGATTATCCAAACTCATGGTCACTTGTTTGACATTAATTTCAATTTTCAAAAGTTGGACTACTGGGCTCAGGAAGAAGAGGCCGATATCTGCCTTTATGGGCACTTGCATGTTCCAAATGCTTGGATTGAAGGAAAAACTCTCTTTTTAAATCCAGGTTCTATTAGTCAACCGCGTGGAAACATTAGAGAATGCCTCTATGCCCGTGTGGAGATTGATGATAGTTACTTCAAAGTCGACTTTTTGACACGAGACCATGAGGTGTATCCGGGCTTGTCCAAGGAGTTTAGTAGATGATTGCTAAGGAGTTTGAAGATTTCTTGTTGGGGCAGGAGGAAACTTTTTTGACTCCTGCTGAAAATCTGGCCGTGTTGATTGACACTCACAATGCAGATCACGCGACCCTTTTGCTCAGTCAGATAACCTATACCCGTGTTCCCGTTGTGACAGATGAAAAACAGTTTGTTGGGACGATTGGGCTCAGAGATATTATGGCTTATCAGATGGAGCATGACTTGAGCCAAGAAATCATGGCGGATACGGACATTGTTCATATGACCAAAACGGACGTAGCGGTCGTTTCGCCTGATTTTACCATTACAGAGGTCTTGCACAAGCTGGTAGATGAGTCCTTCTTGCCGGTTGTGGATGCGGCAGGGATTTTCCAAGGAATCATCACGCGCAAGTCTATCCTCAAGGCAGTCAATGCCCTCTTGCATGACTTTAGTAAGGAATATGAGATTCGATGCAAATGAGAGACAGGATTTCAGCCTTTTTAGAGGAAAAGCAGGGTTTATCTGCTAATTCCAAGCAGTCCTATAAGTATGATTTGGAGCAATTTTTAGACGTAGTGGGCGAGCGGATTTCGGAGACCAGTCTCAAGATTTACCAAGCCCAGCTAGTCAATCTAAAAATTAGCGCCCAGAAGCGAAAGATTTCGGCCTGTAACCAATTTCTCTACTTTCTCTATCAAAAAGGAGAAGTGGATAGCTTTTACCGTTTAGAATTAGCTAAACAAGCTGAGAAGAAGACCGAAAAGCCGGAACTCTTAGACCTAGACTCTTTTTGGCAGGGAAGCGACGTTCCAGAGGGCCGTTTACTGGCTCTTCTTATCTTGGAAATGGGGCTCTTGCCGAGTGAGATTTTGGCTCTCAAGGTTGCGGACATCAATCTGGATTTTCAGGTATTGCGAATCAAGAAGGCTTCCCAACAGAGGATTGTCACTATTCCTACGACCTTGCTGTCAGAGTTGGAACCCTTGATGGAGCAGACTTATCTCTTTGAAAAGAATGGGAAAGCCTATTCTCGTCAGTGGGCCTTTCGTCAGCTAGAATCCTTTGTCAAGGAGAAAGGTTTTTCAACCTTATCCGCTCAAGCCTTGCGGGAACAGTTCATTCTAAGACAAATAGGAAACAAGGTCGATTTGTACGAAATTGCAAAAAAATTAGGATTAAAAACAGTCCTGACCTTAGAAAAATATAGATAATGGATATTAAATTAAAAGATTTTGAAGGGCCTCTGGACTTGCTCTTGCACCTGGTTTCTAAGTACCAGATGGATATCTACGATGTACCCATTACGGAAGTCATTGAACAGTATCTAGCCTATGTCTCAACCCTGCAGGCCATGCGTCTGGAAGTGACGGGAGAGTATATGGTCATGGCCAGTCAGCTCATGCTGATCAAGAGTCGCAAGCTCTTGCCAAAGGTAGCAGAAGTGACAGATTTGGAAGATGACCTAGAGCAGGATCTTCTCTCCCAAATCGAAGAATACCGCAAGTTCAAGCTCTTGGGGGAGCACTTGGAAGCCAAGCACCAAGAACGGGCCCAGCACTATTCCAAAGCGCCGACAGAGTTGATTTACGAAGATGCGGAGCTTGTGCATGACAAGACGACCATTGACCTCTTTTTAGCTTTTTCAAATATCCTAGCCAAGAAAAAAGAGGAGTTTGCACAGAATCACACGACTATCTTGCGGGATGAGTATAAGATTGAGGACATGATGGTTATCGTGAAAGAGTCCTTGACTGGACGAGATCAATTGCGCTTGCAGGATTTGTTCAAGGAAGCCCAGAATGTCCAAGAGATCATTACCCTCTTTTTGGCAACCTTGGAGTTAATCAAAACCCAGGAGCTGATTCTTGTGCAAGAGGAAAGTTTCGGAGATATTTATCTCATGGAAAAGAAGGAAGAAAGTCAAGTGGCTCAAAGCTAGACTTGATAGAGAGGAAAGATGAGTACTTTAGCAAAAATAGAAGCGCTCTTGTTTGTAGCGGGTGAAGATGGGATTAGAGTCCGCCAGTTAGCTGAACTCCTCTCTCTGCCACCGACAGGCATCCAACAGAGTTTAGAAAAATTAGCCCAGAAGTATGAAAAGGATCCAGATTCCAGTTTGGCTCTGATTGAGACTGGTGGGGCTTATAGATTGGTGACCAAGCCTCAATTTGCAGCGGTTTTGAAAGAATACTCAAAGGCACCTATCAACCAGAGTTTATCTCGGGCTGCCCTTGAGACCTTGTCCATCATTGCCTATAAACAGCCGATTACACGGATAGAAATTGATGCCATCCGTGGTGTCAACTCGAGTGGGGCCTTGGCAAAGTTGCAGGCTTTTGACCTGATAAAGGAAGACGGAAAAAAAGAAGTGTTGGGACGTCCCAACCTCTATGTGACAACGGATTATTTCCTAGATTACATGGGGATAAACCATTTAGAAGAATTACCTGTGATTGATGAGCTTGAGATTCAAGCCCAAGAAAGCCAATTATTTGGTGAAAGGATAGAAGAAGATGAGAATCAATAAGTATATTGCCCACGCAGGTGTGGCCAGTAGGAGAAAAGCAGAAGAGCTGATCAAGCAAGGCTTGGTGACGGTTAACGGCCAAGTGGTACGTGAACTAGCAACGACCATCAAGTCAGGCGATAAGGTTGAAGTGGAAGGTCAACCTATCTACAACGAAGAAAAGGTCTACTATCTGCTTAACAAACCACGCGGTGTCATTTCCAGTGTGACAGATGACAAGGGCCGCAAGACGGTTGTCGACCTCTTGCCCAATGTCAAAGAGCGCATCTACCCTGTAGGTCGTTTAGACTGGGACACATCAGGTGTCTTGATTTTGACCAATGACGGGGATTTTACGGATGAAATGATTCACCCTCGTAATGAGATTGACAAGGTTTATGTCGCGCGTGTTAAAGGTGTGGCCAATAAGGACAATCTTCGTCCCTTGGCCCGTGGACTTGAGATTGATGGCAAGAAAACCAAGCCAGCTGTCTATGAGATTCTCAAAGTGGATCCAGTCAAAAACCGCTCTGTAGTGCAGTTGACCATCCATGAAGGGCGTAACCATCAGGTTAAAAAGATGTTTGAAGCTGTCGGTCTTCAAGTGGACAAGTTGTCACGAACCCGTTTTGGACATCTAGACTTGACAGGACTCCGTCCAGGAGAATCCCGTCGTCTTAATAAAAAAGAAATCAGTCAACTACACACCATGGCTGTAACTAAGAAATAATGAACCGAATCTTAATAGCGCCTGTTCGCTTTTACCAACGGTTTATCTCCCCAGCCTTTCCACCCTCTTGTCGTTTTGAGCCTACCTGTTCAAACTATATGATTCAGGCTATTGAAAAACATGGCTTCAAGGGTGTCTTGATGGGCTTGGCTCGGATTTTACGTTGCCATCCCTGGTCGAAAACAGGTAAGGACCCCGTCCCAGACCATTTTTCCCTTAAACGGAATCAAGAAGAAAAATGAGGCTAGGTAAAAATATTTTAGTGAAATGATAAAAACGCATCCTATCAGGTTTGAGTGAGCTTGATAGGATGCGTTTTATCATGTAAAGATATTATTGAGTTTAAAGTAGCTTATTTCAAGGCTTTTTGTGAGTCTTCAATCATGAGTTTGGTTGATTCAAGTCCGCCTCCGCTTAGATACCAGAGGTCTGGTGTTAGTTGGATAATCTTACCATTTTTAGCGGCAGGTGTTTCAGCGATAAGGGCATTTTCTAGGACACCGTCGTTGCTAGAGTTGTCCCCACCGATGGCAAGGGTGCGGTTGATGACAAAGAGGATGTCAGGATTGATTTCTTTGACACTTTCAAAACTGACTTCTTGTCCGTGGCGAGAATCTTCAAATTGAGTATCAGTTGGCTTGAATTTCAAGGTTTGGTACAAGAAAGAGAAACGAGATTGGGCACCAAAGGCAGCCATTTTTCCTTCGTTGAGGAGGATAGCAAGGGCTTTTTTGTCAGAACTTTCGTTTTTAGTAGCGACTTCTTGGATGCTCTTGTCTAGCTTAGCCAATTCTTCCTTGGATTTCTGTGTACCTGTTTCCCCAAAGGCGCCTGCTAAGGATTCAATGTTAGTTTTAGTTGAAGTCCAGTAGTCGTCCTTGCTTGCTTGGAAGAGAACAGTCGGAGCGATTTCGTTGAACTTATCTACGAATTTTTGGGTACGTGGTGAAGCGATAATTAGGTCTGGTTCAAGAGCAGCAAGGGCTTCTAGGTCTGGCTCAACCATAGAACCAACATTTTTAACTTTTCCAGCTAGGTCTTTAAGATAAGTCGGAACAGTTTTTGTAGGCATTCCGACGATATTCTTTTCAAAACCTAAAGCGCGAATAGTATCCGCAGCACCGAGGTCAAAGGTCACAATCTTTTCAGGGACTTTTGAAAGTGTGACTACACCTAGTGAACTTTTAATGGTTACCTCTGTTGGAGCAGAGCTACTTGACTCCGTCTTACTAGTGCTTGAGTTTGTACTACATGCACCAAGTAGGAGCAAGAAGCTGGCCGCTAGGGCAGTGAGATAAAATTTAAGGGATGTTTTCATGATTTCTCCTTTTTAAAATGTGATAACGATTTAGGGAATCTCTTGGTCTTATTGACTAAGAGACTGAAGGTTCTCTAACTTGAGCTTCTATGTTGCTAGCTATAGATGCAGATTTTTTTGCCATTGATATCAGCCAGCGTGATGGGAATCTCATAAAGTTGACTGAGTAGGTCAGCCTGCATGATTTGATTGGTTGTTCCCTTGCTAAAGACTTGACCGTCCTTGAAGGCGACAATTTCATCTGCATACTGACTGGCCATGTTGATATCGTGGAGGACGATGATAATGGTCTTGCCGAGTTCCTCCACCAGTCGCTTGAGAATCTGCATCATGCTGACGCTTTGTTTGATGTCGAGATTGTTGAGCGGTTCGTCCAGCAAGATAAAGTCTGTATCCTGGGCCAGTACCATAGCGATAAAGACCCGCTGGAGCTGGCCTCCAGACAGGCTATCGATGTAGCGGTCTTTTAAGTTGGTCAGTCCTAAATAGTCCAGAGTTTCTCGGATTTTTTCCCAATCTTCTGGTCTCAGTCGACCTCGGCTGTAGGGAAAACGTCCAAAGCTGACCAGTTCTTCAACAGTCAATTTGGCTTGGTAATTGATTTTCTGTTTTAGGATAGTCAGTTCTTGAGCCAGTTCTTGCGAATTCCAGCTCTCGATTTCACGGCCTTTGATACTGAGAATTCCCTGATCTTTCTTGGTCAGTCTGCTCATGATGGAGAGGAGAGTCGATTTTCCAGCACCATTTGGACCAATGAAGGCTGTCAGTTTCTGAGGACTGATTTCAAGTGAAATGTCTTGCAAAATATCCTGTTTTTGAATGGATTTGTTAATGTTTTCCAGTTTCACTGACGCGCCCTCCTGTATAGTAAGATAAAGAATAGGAGACCTCCTACACTTTCGATGATCATGCTGATGCGAATTTCCAGCGCAAAGACTCGTTCAATCAAGGCTTGCCCCAAGGTTAAGCTAATAAATCCAACCAGAATGGCTACGATAAAGAGTAACTTGTGCCGATAGTCTTTGACAATTAGGTAGGTGAGGTTGGCTAGCATAAAGCCGAAGAAGGCCATAGGACCTACCAAGGCAGTAGCCGTTGAAGTCAAAAGCACGATACCCCAGAGGAGTTCTCTCTGTTCTTTTTCAACATTGAGCCCCAATATCTGAGCAGTTTCTCTTTGCAGGTGCAAGACATCGAGAATGACTGCTTTTTGAAAGAAAAAGATTGTCAAAGCGAGGATGATTAGAGAACCGATGGCTAGGATGGAAGTGTTGAGATGTTGAAAGGAAGCAAAGAGACTGTTTTGCAGTTTATCGTATTCATTTGGATCCATCAGGACTTGGAGGAAGGTACTGATATTTCGAAAGAGACTTCCGAGGGCTAGACAGATCAACAGAATGAAGACAAGGTCTTGCTTCATCAGTGTCTTCAAGTAGCCTTGTAAGGCAAGAAAGAAGAGGGATTGAAGCAGAAGCAAAACTAGGAATTCTAAGATAGGAGACTTCCCGAGTTGAAGAAACTTACTTTCAAAAACCAGTAGTAGAGTTTGCAGTAGGACGTAGAAGGATTCGATTCCTAAAATACTTGGCGTCAGGAAACGATTTTCCGTCAGTGTTTGAAAACTAATGGTCGAAATCCCTGTCGCGATAGCTACCAAGAGATAAACGATGATCTTTTGGGAACGCAGCTTCCAAGAAAAGGCTGACAAGTGAGTAATGGGCCAAAAGTAGAGAAGGCAAGCTCCGATGGCGAGGATAATGAGAAGGCAGAAGAGTTTGGTATGTTTGCTTTTAAACTGCATCTTTTCGTCCCCCTCTCCAGAGAAGTAGGATAAAGACGAGGCTACCAATGATTCCTAGTAGAAGACTGACAGACAACTCATAGGGTCGAATCAAGACTCGAGAGAGGATATCGCAGGCCAGAACTAGATTGGCCCCAACCAGTGCGACCATGAGTTTGGTTTGACTCAAATTATCTCCATAGTGCTTACGAACAAGATTGGGAACAATAACTCCGAGAAATGGTAAGCCACCCACGGTAATCATGGTGACACTTGTCGTTAGCGCCACCAGAAAGAGGGCCTGTTTTTCAAGTAGGGAGTAGGAAATCCCCAAACTTTCGCTAGTTTCTTTTCCTAGATTCATGATGGTGAAGGTTTGGGATAATTTCCAAACGGCTATCAGGATAATGAGGCCTAAGAAGAGCCACTCATACTGATGGGTCTGAATCATGGAGAAGGAGCCCTGGGTCCAAGCTGTCATACTCTGAACCAGATTGAAACGGTAGGCGATAACTTCTGTCACAGAACCGATAATCCCGCTATAGATGATTCCAATCAGAGGCAACATCCACCTTTCCTTTACGGTAAAAATGGTCATAAAGGCTAGGAAGAAGAGAGTAAATACGATGGATGAAACAAAAGCGAAGAGCATCTTTTGGGTCAGACTAGCCGACGGAAAGACAAAGAGGCTCAATACCATTCCCAGTTTGGCGGCTTCAGTGGTCCCAACTGTACTTGGAGCAGCAAACTGATTTTGAGTGATAGTCTGCATGAGAAGTCCTGCCATACTCATACTAGAGGCAGTCAGAAGAATGCTAATGGTCCTTGGAAGACGGGACTCTTGAAAGAGAAGCCAAGTTTCATGATCCAGTGCAAAGAGCTTTCCCCATGAAAAATCACTGGTCCCAATGCTAATAGAGAGAAAGACTAGGAGTAGAAGTAAGCCAATTAAATAATGAGAAAGTTTCATACCCCATCCTTTTATGTAGATTTGGTACCGAAAGATACCTGCGGATATTACTGTAACACGATTTCTTTAATCTGTCAATAAATTTTCTGACAATTTAATGTAAAAAAGAAAGAAAAATTCCTGAAACAAGTGCTAAATCCCTCTTTTATAGGATAAACTTGCAAAACCCAATCCACCTTCCCGCTATCCTTCTCCTATAAAAAGTGGTAAAATGGATGAAAGAAAGAAGGAACTGAAATGACAACATTATTTTCAAAAATCAAAGAAGTAACAGAACTTGCTGCTATCTCAGGTCATGAAGCACCTGTCCGTGCTTATCTTCGTGAAAAGTTGACACCGCATGTGGATGAAGTGGTGACAGATGGCTTGGGTGGTATTTTCGGAATTAAACATTCAGAAGTTGCAGATGCACCGCGCATCTTGGTCGCTTCTCATATGGATGAAGTTGGTTTTATGGTTAGTGAGATTAAGCCAGACGGTACCTTCCGTGTGGTAGAAATTGGTGGTTGGAATCCTATGGTGGTTAGCAGCCAACGTTTCAAACTCCTGACTCATGACGGTCGTGAAATTCCTGTGATTTCGGGTTCTGTCCCGCCACATTTGACTCGTGGTAAGGGCGGGCCAACCATGCCTGCTATTGCAGATATCGTCTTTGATGGCGGTTTTGCGGACAAGGCTGAGGCAGAAAGTTTTGGCATCCGTCCTGGTGATACCATCGTACCAGATAGCTCTGCAATCTTGACAGCTAATGAAAAAAATATCATTTCAAAAGCTTGGGATAATCGTTATGGTGTTCTTATGGTGAGCGAGTTGGCAGAAGCTTTGTCAGGTCAAAAACTTGGGAATGAACTATATTTGGGATCTAATGTTCAAGAAGAGGTTGGTCTGCGTGGTGCTCACACTTCTACAACTAAGTTTGACCCAGAAGTCTTTTTGGCAGTTGACTGTTCACCTGCTGGTGATGTTTATGGCGGTCAAGGTAAGATTGGGGATGGAACCTTGATTCGTTTCTACGATCCAGGTCACTTGCTTCTTCCAGGGATGAAGGATTTCCTTTTGACAACTGCTGAAGAAGCTGGTATCAAGTACCAATACTACTGTGGTAAAGGCGGAACAGACGCTGGCGCAGCTCATTTGAAAAATGGTGGTGTCCCATCAACAACAATCGGTGTTTGCGCTCGTTATATCCACTCTCACCAAACCCTCTATGCAATGGATGACTTCCTAGAAGCTCAAGCTTTCTTGCAAGCCTTGGTGAAAAAATTGGATCGTTCAACAGTTGATTTGATTAAAAATTATTAAACCATAAGGGAGGTGGTAGGGATGGTAGAACCAAACCTAGAAAGCCTTGTAAAAGATCTTTACAATCATGCTCGACATGATTTGAGTGAAGATTTAGTTGCTGCTCTCCTAGAGACTGCTAAAAAACTGCCTACTACAAATGAGCAATTGCTGGCAGTTCGTCTCTCAGGCCTGGTCAATCGTGAATTGCTCCTAAATCCTAAACATCCAGCACCTGAGTTGCTCAACTTGGCTCGCTTTATCAAAAGAGAAGAAGCCAAGTACAGGGGAACTGCAGCTTCTGCGCTTATGTATGGGGAGCTCTTTAAAATGCTTTGATTCCATTGTGAATCAAAGCATTTTTCTATATGACAGAAAAGCAATTCTTGATAAGGAGAAGAAAAAGCCATCCTATTTAGGATAGCTTCTTGGTTCTTAGATTTGTTCAGCGATGACCTTTTCAGCTAGATTCATAGCGTGGTCAGATACACGTGTATAGTGGGAAATGATGTCGATAAAGTTGACCCCAGCTTGCGTTGAACACTCACCCTTGTTGAGGCGTTTGATGTGGGTCTTTCTGAGAACACGTTCCATATTGTTGATTTCTTTATGGCGTTCAATCAGACTTTGAGCTTTTTCGATATCATTGTTTTCTACACTATCAAGGGCATCCTTGATAAAGTCAGTGGTTTTTTGATAGATATCAGCTAATTCCTGCAAAGCAGCTTCAGAAAACTCAACATTTTTACGTTGAAGGTAGTCAGTCAGATTGATTAGGGCCTCTGCGTGGTCCCCAATCCGTTCCAAATCACGGGATGAATCCAGGATGTTGGTGAGCACTTCACTTTCTTTCTGGCTAAGAGCTTCACTTGAAAGAGTAATGAGGTAACGAGTCAATTTTTCATCAATGGTATTGATGGCTTCTTCTGTCTTGTGGCCTTTTTCAGCAACCTTTTCATTAAGGTCAATGATGTAGTTGTATGAAAGGTCAAAGGCTTTAGAAGCATAATTTCCCAAGTGAAGGAGTTCTTTCTTTGCATTTCCGAGAGCGATTGATGGAGCTTGTTTAATCAAATGCTCATCAAGATAAAGTGGCTCGTACTTGACAACTTCATCTTCACCAGGGATGAGCTTGGTTACAAAGTAGGCCAAGGCTCCGATGAATGGAAATTGGATAATAGTATTTGTGATATTAAAGGTTCCGTGGGCGAAGGCAATGGTCATTTCTGGAGCCAGATTGAGTGTAGATTCAAACCATTGAATCAAGCCAGTGAAAGGTACAAGGAAGACAATACAGATAACCGTACCAATCACGTTAAAGGCGACATGGGCACCAGCAACACGTTTGGCAGCGATATTGGCTCCAAGAGAAGCAATAATAGCTGTAATGGTCGTTCCGATATTATCACCAAACAAGACTGGTAGGGCACCTTGTAGATCAATCAAACCACTTGCGTAAAGATTCTGTAGGATACCGATAGTTGCGGAAGAAGCTTGAATGAGTAGGGTTAGTCCAGTTCCGACAAAGACACCTAGAATAGGACTCTTACTTAGTTCAACCATATAGTCTCTAAAGACTTGCAGGTCTTTTAGAGGTTCCATTGCACCGCTCATAAGATTGAGAGCGAAGAAGATACCACCTACACCAAAAATGATACGTCCGATGTTATTGATAGAGCGATTCTTGGTGAAGAAGAGACAAATCGCTCCGATGAAAAGCATTGGTAAGGCGTAATCTCCTAGCTTAAAACCGATGATAAAGGATGTAACGGTAGTTCCAATATTGGCACCCATGACAATACCGATAGCTTGACGCAAGGTCAAAAGTCCTGCGCTGACTAGCCCCACTGTAATGACTGTGACCCCAGAACTTGACTGAATTAGCGCCGTCATACCGATACCAACTAGCACACCGAAGAACGGATTGCTAGTGTACTTGTCAATGTAAAAACGAAGGCGATCTCCAGCAGCTTGTTGCAAACCGTCTCCCATGGTCTTGATACTATATAAGAATAGTCCCAGACCACCTAAAAAGTGAAATAAAATTTCCTGCCAATTAATGGACATTTCTTTTTCCTCCGAAAAATAATAACGGAATTTCTCCTATTCTATTTTAAAGGATAAAAGTAAATCTAACAAGTGTTAAGCTAAGATTTTAGAAAGAAAATTCGTGAGAAAAAGTAAAAATAATACACTCTAACATGGCATGAAGATTAAATATCGAAAAATCTTGTGAAATCTTTCCTTATATTTCCAAAGTGTGATATAATAGTTTCGAATAAAATAAATAAAGGGGTTTTTGTAACATGGCAAAACTTACTGTTAAAGACGTTGACTTGAAAGGTAAAAAAGTCCTCGTTCGTGTTGACTTCAACGTACCATTGAAAGATGGCGTAATCACTAACGACAACCGTATCACAGCAGCTCTTCCAACTATTAAGTACATCATTGAACAAGGTGGACGTGCAATTCTTTTCTCTCACCTTGGACGTGTGAAAGAAGAAGCTGATAAAGCTGGTAAATCACTTGCTCCTGTAGTAGCAGACTTGGCAGCAAAACTTGGTCAAGATGTTGTGTTCCCAGGTGTCACTCGTGGTGCTGAATTGGAAGCAGCTATCAACGCTCTTGAAGATGGACAAGTTCTTTTGGTTGAAAACACTCGTTACGAAGATGTTGACGGCAAAAAAGAATCTAAAAACGATCCTGAACTTGGTAAATACTGGGCATCACTTGGAGATGGTATCTTCGTAAACGATGCATTCGGTACAGCTCACCGTGCACACGCATCTAACGTTGGTATCTCAGCAAACGTTGAAAAAGCAGTTGCTGGTTTCCTTCTTGAAAACGAAATTGCCTACATCCAAGAAGCAGTTGAAACTCCAGAGCGTCCATTCGTAGCCATTCTTGGTGGTTCAAAAGTTTCAGACAAGATCGGTGTTATCGAAAACTTGCTTGAAAAAGCTGATAAAGTCCTTATCGGTGGTGGTATGACTTACACATTCTACAAAGCACAAGGTATCGAAATCGGTAACTCACTTGTAGAAGAAGACAAATTGGATGTTGCGAAAGCTCTTCTTGAAAAAGCAAACGGTAAATTGATCTTGCCAGTTGACTCAAAAGAAGCTAACGCCTTTACTGGCTACACTGAAGTGCGTGACACTGAAGGTGAAGCAGTTTCTGAAGGATTCCTTGGTCTTGACATCGGTCCAAAATCTATCGCTAAATTTGACGAAGCTTTGACTGGTGCCAAAACAGTTGTATGGAACGGACCTATGGGTGTATTTGAAAACCCAGACTTCCAAGCTGGAACAATCGGTGTGATGGACGCTATCGTGAAACAACCAGGCGTTAAATCAATCATCGGTGGTGGTGACTCAGCTGCCGCAGCGATTAACCTTGGCCGTGCAGATAAATTCTCATGGATTAGTACGGGCGGAGGTGCTTCAATGGAACTTCTTGAAGGTAAAGTATTGCCAGGTTTGGCTGCACTTACAGAAAAATAATTTCAGCCCGTTAGTCTCTACAAAATCCTGATTTTGTAGAAAAAGGAACAAAACTGAAACGTTAACAAAAAGGTGGCTATGTCACCTTTTTGTGTTAGTGGAGGTATTTGTGACGCGGTGGTGGGGCATCAATGGAGATTCTTGAAGGTAATACTCTTCGAAAATCTCTTCAAACTACGTCAACGTTGCCTTGCCGTACTCAAGTACAGCCTGCAGCTAGTTTTCTAGTTTGCTCTTTGATTTTCATTGAGTATAAAGTTCTTCCAGGACTTGCAGCTTTGACAGAAAAATAAGATTTTATAATGAATCAAAGAAGAGAGGGATGAAAGTTCCTCTTTTCTTTTGCTCAAAATAAAAACGCTTCCTCTCAACTATTACTCATAAAAATCACCGATTTATGATAAAATGGAAATAGAAAGTTGAGATTATGAGTTATTTTAAAAAATATAAATTCGATAGATCCCAGTTCAAACTTGGTATGCGAACCTTTAAAACAGGTATTGCTGTTTTTCTAGTTCTCTTGATTTTTGGCTTTTTTGGTTGGAAAGGTCTTCAAATTGGTGCTTTGACAGCCGTTTTTAGCCTGAGGGAGAGTTTTGATAAGAGTGTCCATTTTGGGACTTCGCGTATTCTAGGAAATAGTATCGGTGGCCTCTATGCCTTGGTTTTCTTCCTAATAAATAGTTTTTTTCACGAAGCCTTTTGGGTAACCTTAGTTGTTGTTCCAATCTGCACCATGTTAACCATTATGACAAATGTAGCCATGAATAACAAAGCAGGTGTTATTGGTGGTGTAGCGGCTATGTTAATTATTACCCTATCGATTCCGAGCGGAGAAACAATTTTGTACGTTTTTGCGCGTGTATCAGAAACTTTCATGGGAGTTTTTGTCGCAATTCTCGTAAATTACGATATTGATCGTATTCGGCTCTTTTTAGAGAAAAAAGAAAAATAATGTTACATTTTATAACATTATCAATTGACGTTTGTCTTTTTTTAGACTATAATAGACAGAAAGAAGGAAATTGTAAATGAAGGAAAAAGAATTTCGCCGAAATATGGCTGTTTTTCCTATCGGCAGTGTTATGAAGTTGACCGATCTATCGGCGCGTCAGATTCGTTATTATGAAGATCAAGAGTTGATTAAGCCTGATCGAAACGAAGGGAACCGTCGCATGTATTCCTTGAATGACATGGATCGTCTGCTTGAAATCAAAGATTATATCTCTGAAGGTTATAATATCGCTGCCATTAAGAAAAAATATGCTGAACGTGAAGCGAAATCCAAGAAAGCGGTGAGTCAGACTGAGGTGCGTCGTGCACTTCACAATGAACTCCTCCAACAGGGTCGCTTTGCTTCGGTACGATCACCTTTTGGTCGCGGTTAGGCAACCGCAAGTAGTCATACATTAAGGAGAAAACTCATGCCAATCACAGCTGCAGATATTCGTCGTGAAGTCAAGGAAAAAAATGTTACCTTTATCCGTCTCATGTTCTCAGATATTTTGGGAACCATGAAAAACGTCGAAATTCCTGCTACAGATGAACAGTTAGATAAAGTCTTGTCAAATAAGGCTATGTTTGATGGATCTTCTATTGAAGGTTTTGTACGTATCAATGAGTCGGATATGTACTTGTACCCTGACTTGGATACATGGACAGTCTTCCCGTGGGGAGATGAAAATGGAAGTGTTGCAGGTTTGATCTGTGATGTCTATACAACAGAAGGTGAACCATTTGCAGGTGACCCTCGTGGCAATTTGAAGCGTGCTCTTCATCACATGGAAGAAGTAGGATTCAAGTCCTTCAACCTTGGGCCGGAGCCAGAATTCTTCCTATTTAAGTTGGATGAAAATGGAGACCCAACACTTGAAGTGAATGACAAGGGTGGCTACTTTGATTTGGCACCTACTGACCTTGCGGACAATACACGTCGTGAGATTGTCAACGTCTTGACCAAAATGGGATTTGAAGTAGAAGCGAGTCACCACGAGGTTGCGGTTGGACAACATGAGATTGACTTCAAGTACGATGAAGTTCTCCGTGCCTGTGATAAGATTCAAATCTTTAAGCTCGTTGTTAAAACTATTGCTCGCAAACATGGTCTTTACGCAACTTTTATGGCCAAACCAAAATTTGGTATTGCTGGATCAGGTATGCACTGTAATATGTCCTTGTTTGATGCAGAAGGAAACAATGCCTTCTTTGATCCAAATGATCCAAAAGGAATGCAGTTGTCAGAAACGGCCTACCATTTCCTTGGCGGATTGATTAAGCATGCCTACAACTATACTGCCATCATGAACCCAACAGTTAACTCATACAAACGTTTGGTTCCAGGTTATGAAGCACCTGTTTACATTGCTTGGGCTGGTCGTAACCGTTCGCCACTTGTGCGCGTGCCTGCTTCACGTGGTATGGGAACTCGTCTTGAGTTGCGTTCAGTGGATCCAATGGCGAACCCATACATCGCTATGGCTGTTCTTTTGGAAGTTGGTTTGCATGGTATTGAAAATAAAATCGAAGCACCAGCTCCTATCGAAGAAAATATCTACATCATGACAGCAGAAGAGCGTAAGGAAGCTGGTATCACAGACCTTCCATCAACTCTTCACAACGCCTTGAAAGCTTTGACAGAAGATGAGGTTGTCAGAGCAGCTCTTGGAGAACATATCTATACTAGTTTCCTTGAAGCAAAACGAATTGAATGGGCAAGTTATGCAACTTTCGTTTCACAATGGGAAATTGATAATTATTTAGACCTTTACTAATATAGAAGAAAGATTGCCTGAGGGTGATCTTTTTTTCTTGTGTTTTATATCGAGGTGTGATATATTTTATATACCGAAATGCGATATATCGAACTGAATAGGAGATGAATGCAAATGGAATTAACGGATAAGATTCGTCGAGTTTATCTTCCAATGACGGAAACGGGCTTTTATATCTTGTTCTGTCTGCAAAAGGAAGGTCATGGTTATAGTATTACGCAAAAGGTCAAGGAGATGACAGATTCGCAAGTTTCGATTAGTCCTGGAACTATGTATGGAACCTTGTCAAAAATGGAAAAGGATGGCTTGATTTCCTTTGTCCGCGAAGAGGAAAAACGGAAAATCTATCAGATTACAGATTTGGGACAAAAAGTCTTAGATATTGAATTGAAGCGTATTGAACGGCTATATAGAAACAGTCGGGAGGAAGGATGATGGAAGAGAAAATTGTTTATCGACTTTTTACAATTGCGGATTATGAGAGGGAGGCTTTATATCTTAGAAAAATGCATGCTGAGGGCTGGAAACTCAAAGAAGTAACCTATTCTAACTTAGTAGTTGCGGTTAAGTATACTTTTGAAAAGTGCCAACCGGAGCAGGTGTCTTATCAGTTGGACTTTTATCCCATGAGAAAATCCGATAGAGCCTCCTATTTACAATTATTTAAAGACTGTGGCGGGGAGCATATTACAGACTTTAATGGTTTTTCCTACTTTAGAAAGCTTCATTCTGGAATTGAGTCGGATGCCGAGTTTGAAATTTATAATGACGCGGCCGGGAAGTTAGCTATGGTTAATCGTATTTTAAGACTGCGATTAGTACCTGTTTTACTTTTGCTAGCCATACATATACCATTCTTACTTAAATTGCTCAATAGAAGTAATGCGTATGGTCTATGGAGTTTACTTGCGGTCGGGCTAGATATTTTCTTATCTTTGATCCTTTTGTTAATAGTTTCTTCTATTGGCTGGAAGTTATGGCATAAAAAGAAGGAATTATCAGATTTATGATGGGATAGGTATGCTCAAAATTGGAGGGGGAGTCATGATAAATAAAAAGCAATTTCGGATTTTCACCATTGTTGATTTGGACAAGAAGGAAGAATATTTACATGAGATGCATTTGAAAGGGTGGAGGTATAGGACTAGTCGTTTTGTTTTTTTCTATTTTGACCAATGTCAACCAGAAGATATCATCTACCGTATCTATGATTCTAGATTTCTTAAAAAATATAAGCATGAACTGCAAGATTTTCGAAATAGAGGTTGGGAATTGATAGAAACAGGTTTTTGTTCAATTCTTCGTAAATCATCTTCTAATTTACTTCCAGAGGATCAAGTCTATATGAGTAAGGGGATTAGATGGGAAGTTATGCGATATAGATTTCGTTCATGTGCAGCTACTTTCTTAGGTGGTTTGGTTGTTTGTATGAGTTTGTTTCGAGAAGAACTGTCGCAACCTTTCTTTGTCATTTTTGTTCTATATGCCTTTATGATTTCTTATCTAATTCTTGGTTTTTTCAGACTTAGAAAGAAGTATTTTAAGATTGTAAAATGATTTTCTAGGTCTTTAGACTGATTTTTAGCACTCTTGATAAAAGAGTGCTAATTTTTTGAGTTTTTGTCTTGACATTCTCTTTTAAGGGTGTATAATAGAATCATAAGTTAGCACTTGAGTGCATCGAGTGCTAATCGGTCGGACAGAGAGGGGTGATGAGATGGTTACAGAGCGTCAGCAGGATATTTTAAATCTGATTATTGACATCTTTACCAAAACGCACGAACCTGTCGGATCCAAAGCCTTGCAAGAGTCTATTAACTCTAGCAGTGCAACTATTCGTAATGATATGGCAGCTCTAGAAAAGCAAGGTTTGCTTGAAAAGGCTCATACTTCAAGTGGTAGGATGCCAAGTGTTGCTGGTTTTCAGTACTATGTAAAACACTCACTGGATTTTGACCGACTGGCTGAAAATGAGGTATATGAGATTGTCAAAGCCTTTGATCAGGAATTCTTCAAATTGGAGGATATTCTGCAAGAGGCTGCTAATCTACTAACAGACTTGAGTGGCTGTACGGTAGTAGCACTAGATGTTGAGCCCAGCAGGCAACGGTTGACAGCCTTTGATATTGTTGTTTTGGGGCAACATACAGCCTTGGCGGTATTCACACTAGACGAGTCGCGAACGGTTACTAGTCAGTTTCTAATTCCAAGGAATTTCTTGCAGGAGGATTTGCTGAAACTGAAGAGCATCATTCAGGAACGTTTCCTCGGCCACACCGTTCTAGATATTCACTACAAGATTCGGACGGAGATTCCGCAGATTATCCAGCGTTACTTTACAACAACGGACAATGTCATCGATCTCTTTGAGCATATCTTTAAGGAAATGTTCAACGAAAACATTGTGGTGGCGGGCAAGGTTAATCTCTTGAATTTTGCCAATCTGGCAGCTTATCAGTTCTTTGATCAACCGCAAAAGGTGGCTCTGGAGATTCGTGAGGGGCTGCATGAGGATCAGATGCAAAATGTCCGAGTTGCGGACAGTCAAGAATCTTGTTTAGCAGATCTAGCGGTGATTAGTAGTAAGTTCCTCATTCCTTATCGGGGAGTTGGAATTCTAGCCATTATCGGTCCAGTCAATCTGGATTACCAACAGCTAATCAACCAAGTCAATGTGGTCAACCGTGTTTTGACCATGAAGTTGACAGATTTTTACCGATACCTCAGCAGTAATCATTACGAAGTACATTAAGATTGAAATCATTAAAGGAGGCGAAAATGGCCCAAGATATAAAAAATGAAGAAGTAGAAGAAGTCCAAGAAGAGGAAGTTGTGGAAACGGTAGAAGAAGCAACTCCTGAGAAGTCTGAGTTGGACTTGGCAAATGAACGTGCAGATGAGTTCGAAAACAAATACCTTCGTGCTCATGCAGAAATGCAAAATATCCAACGCCGTGCCAATGAAGAGCGTCAAAACTTGCAACGTTATCGTAGCCAAGACTTGGCAAAAGCAATCTTACCATCGCTCGACAACCTTGAGCGTGCACTCGCAGTTGAAGGTTTGACAGACGACGTTAAAAAAGGATTGGAGATGGTGCAAGAAAGCTTGATTCACGCTTTGAAAGAAGAAGGAATCGAAGAAATCGTAGCTGACGGTGAATTTGACCATAACTACCATATGGCCATCCAAACTCTCCCAGCAGACGATGAACACCCAGCAGATACCATCGCCCAAGTCTTCCAAAAAGGCTACAAACTCCATGACCGCATCCTACGCCCAGCCATGGTAGTGGTGTATAACTAAGGAGGAAAGATATGTTAGATATTTTTGAAAAAAATAAGAAACAGAATGACGAATATCGTAAAACTGCACAACGTTATTATCAAGGTAAGAATATCTGTGATGAATGCACGGGTATTGTGAATGTCTCTGTGTTTATGGATGATTCTCCTGATAGTGATGATGAATGGTTATTTTGTCCTCATTGCGGGCACAATGCATACATTAGAACAAGAGGAATTGCCAAAGCAGAGAAAGGGTAAATTCTCTTGTCCGAAACGACAATAAACTATGAAGAAAGATAAGAGGCAAGCCGGAGGCTTGCAAGGAAGATATTTCCCACTGTGGTGAAAGTTTCAGTAGCAAAAGCTACTGAAACAGGGAATTTTTGAGACAATAGGCTCAAAAATAAGTGATGAAATCCCGAAGGGAGTTGCTCACGTCCCCACCACTTAAGGGAAATATCAAAAATAGAAAATTAACTAACAAGGAGAAAAACACATGTCTAAAATTATCGGTATTGACTTAGGTACAACAAACTCAGCAGTTGCAGTTCTTGAAGGAACTGAAAGCAAAATCATCGCAAACCCAGAAGGAAACCGTACAACTCCATCTGTAGTATCATTCAAAAACGGCGAAATCATCGTTGGTGATGCTGCAAAACGCCAAGCAGTCACAAATCCAGATACAGTCATCTCTATCAAATCTAAGATGGGAACTTCTGAAAAAGTTTCTGCTAATGGAAAAGAATACACTCCACAAGAAATCTCAGCTATGATTCTTCAATACTTGAAAGGCTACGCTGAAGACTACCTTGGTGAAAAAGTTACTAAAGCAGTTATCACAGTTCCAGCTTACTTTAATGATGCTCAACGTCAAGCCACAAAAGACGCTGGTAAAATTGCTGGTCTTGAAGTAGAACGTATCGTCAACGAACCAACTGCAGCCGCTCTTGCTTACGGCTTGGACAAGACTGATAAAGAAGAAAAAATCTTGGTATTTGACCTTGGTGGTGGTACATTCGACGTCTCTATCCTTGAATTGGGTGACGGTGTCTTCGACGTATTGTCAACTGCAGGGGACAACAAACTTGGTGGTGACGACTTTGACCAAAAAATCATTGACCACTTGGTAGCAGAATTCAAGAAAGAAAACGGTATCGACTTGTCTACTGACAAGATGGCAATGCAACGTTTGAAAGATGCGGCTGAAAAAGCGAAGAAAGACCTTTCTGGTGTAACTTCAACACAAATCAGCTTGCCATTTATCACTGCAGGTGAGGCTGGACCTCTTCACTTGGAAATGACTTTGACTCGTGCGAAATTTGACGATTTGACTCGTGACCTTGTTGAACGTACAAAAGTTCCAGTTCGTCAAGCCCTTTCAGATGCAGGTTTGAGCTTGTCAGAAATCGACGAAGTTATCCTTGTTGGTGGTTCAACTCGTATCCCTGCCGTTGTTGAAGCTGTTAAAGCTGAAACTGGTAAAGAACCAAACAAATCAGTAAACCCTGATGAAGTAGTTGCTATGGGTGCGGCTATCCAAGGTGGTGTGATTACTGGTGATGTCAAGGACGTTGTCCTTCTTGATGTAACGCCATTGTCACTTGGTATCGAAACAATGGGTGGAGTATTTACAAAACTTATCGATCGCAACACTACAATCCCAACATCTAAATCACAAGTCTTCTCAACAGCAGCAGACAACCAACCAGCCGTTGATATCCACGTTCTTCAAGGTGAACGCCCAATGGCAGCAGATAACAAGACTCTTGGACGCTTCCAATTGACTGATATCCCAGCTGCACCTCGTGGAATTCCTCAAATCGAAGTAACATTTGACATCGACAAGAACGGTATCGTGTCTGTTAAGGCCAAAGACCTTGGAACTCAAAAAGAACAAACTATTGTCATCCAATCGAACTCAGGTTTGACTGACGAAGAAATCGACCGCATGATGAAAGATGCAGAAGCAAACGCTGAATCCGATAAGAAACGTAAAGAAGAAGTAGACCTTCGTAATGAAGTGGACCAAGTAATCTTTGCGACTGAAAAGACAATCAAGGAAACTGAAGGTAAAGGCTTCGACGCAGAACGTGACGCTGCCCAAGCTGCCCTTGATGACCTTAAGAAAGCTCAAGAAGACAACAACTTGGACGACATGAAAGCAAAACTTGAAGCATTGAACGAAAAAGCTCAAGGACTTGCTGTTAAACTCTACGAACAAGCCGCAGCAGCGCAACAAGATCAAGAAGGAGCAGAAGGCGCACAAGCAACAGGAAACGCAGGCGATGACGTCGTAGACGGAGAGTTTACGGAAAAATAAGGGGCTAGTGTTATGAGTGTTAATAAAAATAATCTTTCTGACATTGCAGATTATCATGAAAAGATAAAGTTTTTTGAAGAATTATTTAATTTGGATTATAATCCAACAGAAATGCTGGTGACTGTGGAAAGAAATGGAAATGTCATTTATAAAGAATTTACAGAAGTAGCTGTTGGTAAGAGTAAATATGACTACACTTCTGTGTTTAAAGATGTTATGATTTACTTTTCGGATCATATATGTCAGGAGTTACACCTATATAAAACACAAGACCCACACTATAATAAATTTGAGTTTGATTTAGCTAAAAGGTCTTTGAAGATTACTACTAGAGATAATACAACCATTTTTATTTCAAATGAATAATCTAACCACAGAGGTTGCAACCCAGCCTCTGTTTTTCGGTAAAAAGGGATAGGGCCGAGTGGCTGGAGTATTATCTCATCAATATAAAAGAAAGGAATTGAACCCGACCTAAATTCTCGGAAAAAAGAGAAATCTGTCTAGGAGCGTCGCTCCAGCGTCAGATTTCCTATTTTTCAGTCGAATTTTACGGTCTTGGTATCTTGTATGAACAATACTGAATTTTATGATCGTCTGGGGGTGTCAAAAAACGCTTCGGCAGACGAGATCAAAAAGGCTTATCGTAAGCTTTCCAAAAAATATCACCCAGATATCAACAAGGAGCCTGGTGCTGAGGACAAGTACAAGGAAGTTCAAGAAGCCTATGAGACTTTGAGTGACGACCAAAAACGTGCTGCCTATGACCAGTATGGTGCTGCAGGCGCCAATGGTGGTTTTGGTGGAGCTGGTGGTTTCGGTGGTTTCAATGGGGCAGGTGGCTTCGGTGGTTTTGAGGATATTTTCTCAAGTTTCTTCGGCGGAGGCGGTTCTTCGCGCAATCCAAACGCTCCTCGCCAAGGAGATGATCTCCAGTATCGTGTCAATTTGACATTTGAAGAAGCTATCTTCGGAACTGAGAAGGAAGTTAAGTATCATCGTGAAGCTGGCTGTCGTACATGTAATGGCTCTGGTGCTAAGCCAGGGACAAGTCCAGTCACTTGTGGACGCTGTCATGGCGCTGGTGTCATTAACGTCGATACGCAGACTCCTCTTGGTATGATGCGTCGCCAAGTAACCTGTGATGTCTGTCACGGTCGAGGAAAAGAAATCAAATATCCATGTACAACCTGTCATGGAACAGGTCATGAGAAACAAGCTCATAGCGTACATGTGAAAATCCCTGCTGGTGTGGAAACAGGTCAACAAATTCGCCTCGCTGGTCAAGGTGAAGCAGGCTTTAACGGTGGACCTTATGGTGACTTGTATGTAGTAGTTTCTGTAGAAGCTAGCGACAAGTTTGAACGTGAAGGAACGACTATCTTCTACAATCTCAACCTCAACTTTGTCCAAGCGGCTCTTGGTGATACAGTAGATATTCCAACTGTTCACGGTGATGTTGAATTGGTTATTCCAGAGGGAACTCAGACTGGTAAGAAATTCCGCCTACGTAGTAAGGGGGCACCGAGCCTTCGTGGCGGTGCAGTTGGTGACCAATACGTTACTGTTAATGTCGTAACACCGACAGGCTTGAACGACCGCCAAAAAGTAGCCTTGAAAGAATTCGCGGCTGCTGGTGACTTGAAAGTAAATCCAAAGAAAAAAGGCTTCTTTGATCATATTAAAGATGCCTTTGATGGAGAATAATACTCTTTGAAAATCTCTTCAAACCACGTCAGCGTCGGCTTGCCGTATATATGTGAGTCGTATCTACAACCTCAAAACAGTGTTTTGAGCAGCCCGTGGCTAGTTTCCTAGTTTGCTTTTTGATTTTCATTGAGTATAAACAAAAAGAGCTGTCGGGCTCTTTTTACTTTATAGATTTTTTAAGACTTTCCTAAGTAATGACGGACGGTAGCGACCTCCTTCGAAGTTCCATACCTAAACTTTGAACCTAAGTCTTAAAGTTTCCGGACAGCTGAAACCAAGCTGTTTCAGGTGTTTTCATTACGGCAGAAAGTCTTCGATTTAGTTGTGAAATGGTGAATGATACTCTTCAAAAATTTCTTCAAACCACGTCAGCGTCGGCTTGCCATGGGTATGGTTACTGACTTCGTCAGTTCTATCCACAACCTCAAAACAGTGTTTTGAGCTGACTTC
>NZ_JVLI01000157.1:0-69853 GCF_001072315.1 Streptococcus pseudopneumoniae
TAAGCTAAACTTCTTTTTCTGTCATGAGTTAGCAGGCTCTGCCTGCTTGGAGTTTTTTGTGAAATTCACACAATCTCCTCACATTTTTTAAAAAATTAAAAAAAGTTGATAAGCAGGAAAGCGCTTTATTTTGTATACTAGTTACTGTAAAGAGGAAACATCCTCAAGATCTTTATCAGGAGGACAGCACATGTCACAAGAAAAATACATTATGGCCATTGACCAGGGAACTACAAGTTCTCGTGCCATTATTTTCAACAAAAAAGGAGAAAAGGTCAGCTCGAGTCAAAAAGAGTTTACCCAGATTTTCCCTCAGGCAGGTTGGGTTGAGCACAATGCCAATGAAATTTGGAACTCTGTTCAGTCAGTTATTGCGGGTGCTTTCATCGAAAGTGGTGTCAAGCCAAATCAAATCGAAGCAATCGGGATTACTAACCAGCGTGAAACAACTGTCGTCTGGGATAAGAAAACTGGGCTCCCTATCTACAACGCAATCGTTTGGCAGTCACGCCAGACAGCACCTTTGGCTGAACAACTAAAAAGCCAAGGTTATGTGGAAAAATTCCATGAAAAGACTGGTTTGATCATCGATGCTTACTTCTCTGCTACTAAGGTTCGTTGGATTTTGGACCATGTAGAAGGCGCTCAAGAACGAGCAGAAAAAGGGGAATTGCTCTTTGGTACCATTGATACTTGGTTGGTTTGGAAATTGACTGACGGTGCGGCTCACGTGACTGACTACTCAAACGCAGCTCGTACCATGCTTTATAACATTAAAGAACTCAAATGGGATGATGAGATTTTAGAAATCCTCAATATTCCTAAAGCAATGTTGCCTGAGGTTCGTTCTAACTCTGAAATCTACGGTAAGACAGCGCCATTCCATTTCTATGGTGGACAAGTGCCAATCTCAGGTATGGCTGGTGACCAACAGGCAGCCCTCTTTGGGCAGTTGGCCTTTGAACCAGGTATGGTCAAGAATACTTATGGAACAGGTTCTTTCATCATCATGAATACTGGTGAAGAAATGCAGTTGTCTGAAAATAACCTCTTGACAACCATTGGTTACGGAATCAATGACAAGGTTTACTATGCCTTGGAAGGTTCAATCTTCATCGCAGGAAGTGCCATTCAATGGCTTCGTGACGGTCTTCGCATGGTCGAAAATTCACCAGAGTCTGAAAAATACGCTCGTGATTCTCACAACAACGATGAAGTTTATGTCGTTCCAGCCTTTACAGGTCTAGGTGCTCCATACTGGAACCAAAACGCTCGCGGTTCTGTCTTTGGCTTGACTCGTGGAACAACTAAAGAAGACTTTATCAAGGCGACTTTGCAATCTATCGCTTATCAAGTGCGTGACATCATCGACACCATGCAAGTGGATGCTCAGACAGCTATCCAAGTCTTGAAAGTAGACGGTGGTGCAGCTATGAACAACTTCCTCATGCAGTTCCAAGCTGACATCTTAGGAATTGACATCGCACGCGCTAAAAACTTGGAAACAACAGCTCTAGGTGCAGCCTTCCTAGCTGGTTTGTCAGTAGGCTATTGGAAGGACTTGGATGAGTTGAAACTCTTGAACGAGACAGGAGAACTCTTTGAGCCATCTATGAACGAATCTCGTAAGGAACAACTCTACAAGGGCTGGAAGAAGGCCGTAAAAGCAACCCAAGTCTTTGCGGAAATCGACGACTAATACTGGAAGAATAAAGCGACTTAGTTAGAAAGTGTGTAAATATGGAATTTTCAAAGAAAACACGTGAATTATCAATTAAAAAAATGCAGGAACGTACCCTGGACCTCTTGATTATCGGTGGAGGAATCACAGGGGCTGGTGTAGCTTTACAGGCAGCAGCTAGTGGACTAGATACTGGTTTGATTGAAATGCAAGACTTCGCAGAAGGAACATCCAGCCGTTCAACAAAATTGGTTCACGGAGGTCTTCGTTACCTCAAACAATTCGACGTAGAAGTAGTATCAGATACGGTTTCAGAACGTGCAGTGGTACAACAAATTGCACCACATATTCCAAAACCAGACCCAATGCTCTTGCCAGTTTACGATGAAGATGGAGCGACCTTTAGCCTCTTCCGTCTTAAAGTAGCTATGGACTTGTATGACCTTTTGGCAGGAGTTAACAACACACCAGCTGCTAACAAGGTTTTGAGTAAGGAAGAAGTTTTAGAACGCCAGCCAAACTTGAAGCAAGAAGGCTTGGTAGGAGGCGGGGTTTACCTTGACTTCCGTAACAATGATGCGCGTCTTGTGATTGAAAATATCAAACGTGCCAACCAAGACGGTGCCCTCATTGCCAACCATGTTAAGGCAGAAGGCTTCCTCTTTGACGAAAGCGGCAAGATTACTGGTGTCGTAGCTCGTGATTTGTTGACAGACCAAGTCTTTGAAATCAAGGCTCGTCTGGTTATCAACACAACAGGTCCTTGGAGCGATAAGGTACGCAATTTGTCTAATAAGGGAACACAATTCTCACAAATGCGCCCAACTAAGGGAGTTCACTTGGTAGTGGATTCAAGCAAGATCAAGGTGTCACAGCCAGTTTACTTTGACACAGGTTTGGGTGACGGTCGGATGGTCTTTGTTCTCCCACGTGAAAACAAGACCTACTTCGGTACAACTGATACAGACTACACAGGCGATTTGGAACATCCAAAGGTGACTCAGGAAGATATAGATTATCTACTTGGTATTGTCAACAACCGCTTCCCAGAAGCCAACATCACCATTGATGATATCGAAAGTAGCTGGGCAGGTCTTCGTCCATTGATCGCAGGCAATAGCGCTTCTGACTATAATGGCGGAAATAACGGAACTATTAGCGATGAAAGCTTCAATAACTTGATTGCGACTGTTGAGTCTTACCTCTCTAAAGAAAAAACTCGTGAAGATGTAGAGGCTGCTGTTAGCAAGCTTGAAAGCAGTACCACTGAGAAACATTTGGACCCATCTGCAGTTTCACGTGGTTCGAGCTTGGACCGAGACGATAATGGTCTCTTGACCCTTGCTGGTGGTAAAATCACAGACTACCGTAAGATGGCTGAAGGAGCTATGGAGCGCGTGGTTGACATCCTCAAAGCAGAATTTGACCGTAGCTTTAAACTGATTAACTCTAAGACTTACCCTGTTTCAGGTGGAGAATTAAACCCAGCAAATGTGGACTCAGAAATCGAAGCCTTTGCTCAACTTGGAGTGTCACGTGGCTTGGATAGTAAGGAAGCCCACTATCTCGCAAATCTTTACGGTTCAAATGCACCGAAAGTCTTTGCTCTTGCTCACAGCTTGGAACAAGCGCCAGGACTCAGCTTGGCAGATACCTTGTCCCTTCACTATGCAATGCGCAATGAGTTGGCTCTTAGCCCAGTTGACTTTCTTCTTCGTCGTACCAATCACATGCTCTTTATGCGTGATAGTTTGGATAGCATCGTTGAGCCAGTTTTGGATGAAATGGGACGATTCTATGGATGGACAGAAGATGAAAAAGCAGCTTACCGTGCTGATGTCGAATCAGCTCTTGCTAACAACGATTTAGCAGAATTAAAAAATTAAGAAAAAATAAAAGAGGTAGCGGGCAACAATCCTTGTCGCCTGCCCCTTCTTTTTAATGGAGACAGAAAGATGATGAATGAATTATTTGGAGAATTTCTAGGGACTTTAATCCTAATTCTTCTAGGAAATGGTGTTGTAGCAGGTGTGGTTCTTCCTAAAACCAAGAGCAACAATGCAGGTTGGATTGTGATTACTATGGGTTGGGGGATTGCAGTTGAGGTTGCAGTCTTTGTATCTGGAAAACTCAGTCCAGCTCATTTAAACCCAGCTGTGACTATTGGTGTGGCCTTAAAAGGTGGTTTGCCTTGGGCATCAGTATTCCCTTATATATTAGCCCAGTTTGCAGGGGCTATGCTGGGTCAGATTTTGGTTTGGTTGCAATTCAAACCGCATTATGAGGCAGAAGAAAATGCAGGAAATATTTTGGCTACTTTCAGCACTGGTCCAGCTATTAAGGATACTATATCAAACTTGATTAGCGAAATCCTTGGAACTTTTGTATTGGTCTTGACAATCTTTGCTTTGGGTCTTTACGATTTTCAGGCAGGTATCGGAACCTTTGCAGTAGGAACTTTGATTGTTGGTATCGGTCTATCACTAGGTGGGACAACAGGTTATGCCTTGAACCCAGCTCGTGACCTTGGACCTCGCATCATGCACAGCATCTTGCCAATTTCAAATAAGGGAGACGGAGACTGGTCTTACGCTTGGATTCCTGTTGTGGGACCTATCCTCGGTGCAGCCTTGGCTGTGCTTGTATTCTCACTTTTCTAAGATATTAAAACTAAATTTTCATACCTCAATAAACACAATTTATAAAAACGACCAAAATAAGGAGTACTTTCTCACTTCATTTTGGTCGTTTTGATTTTTTAAGTTTATATACTGGTGTTGATTACTATTTCAGCTAGAAAGTCAGAATCCTTTACCGGTTCCTTCATCAATTTTTTGTTCTTGAATTTTATTTATGGTGTGAATAATTTTGTCTCATTATTGGGGTTCAGTACTAAGAGTCAGTTGGATTTTTTATTTTAAGAAATAAAATAACAGAAGTATTTTTAGTTTTTAAATTATGATATAATGAATAAAGTTAACTATTCTTGGTAATATGATAGGAACTAATCTTAAAAAGATAAATCATGAGATGAGAAAAAGAAAAAAGGAGTTTGGCTGGTATGAATTATTTCGAGGGGAATGAGTTTTTCCTTCTTTTGTTTGTAGTTTTACTAATTGGTTTTGCAGTAAACTTTTTTGAAAAACGTAAGGACTACTATATTTTGGTGCTCTCCCTCTTATTTGCAGGAGCTATTTATGGCAAGAGTAGAGCAATGATTGTCTATTTAATCTCCTTTGTAATTTATCAATATTTTCTGGTTTTCATAGCACAGAGAATAGAAACAAAGCGGCTGAAACCTCTGGTTTTCCTTTCTATTTTTCCTTTGGTGATCAATAAAGTCTTTGCCCTGACTTCTCTGCATTTGTTGGCCTTTATTGGAATTTCTTACATGTCCTTTAAGACTATTCAGATCATGCTGGAGATATCGGATGGCTTGATTAAAGAAAAGATTAGCATAAAAGACTACCTGCAATTTTTACTTTTTTTCCCTACAGTTAGTGCCGGTCCGATTGATCGGAGTAGGAGATTTTTAAAAGAGATAAACGAGGTCATGCCTCGAAAAGAGTATCTAGAGTTAGCAGGGGACGGTGTGTATCGTATCGTTTTAGGTCTACTTTACAAGGTTGTTTTGTCAACTTATGTGTACCAGATGTTACTCGCTCTAAGCAATACTGGTACAGTCGTTTACTCAATCAAGTATATGTACCTCTATACCTTGTATCTGTTCTTCGACTTTGCAGGCTATAGTCTAATGGCCGTTGGAAGTAGCAATATTCTAGGTATTCAGACACCGATGAATTTTAACAAACCTTTCTTGAGTGTCGATATCAAGGATTTCTGGAATAGATGGCATATCACCTTGTCGACTTGGTTGAGAGATTTTGTGTTTTCAAGAGTATTGATGCAGGTTATCAGGAAAAAATGGTTTAAAAATAGACTACACAATGCAATCTACGCCTATATGGTCAATATGTTGGTCATGGGTTTTTGGCATGGTCTTAGTGTTAGCTACATTGTTTATGGTTTTTATCACGGTGTCTTGATGGCTGGATTTGAAGTGTATCAAAAGAAAAGCCCTTTTTATAAGAAAAATAAAAACAAAAATTGGTATAAACTACTAAGTTGGTTTGTGACCATGAATCTGGTTATGATTGGTTTCTTTATCTTTTCAGGTGAACCCTATAAAATCTTACTGACGATTTTAAAGAGATAAGAAATTGAAAAGAGGTTGGAAGAATCGAAGGGATAGGATAAAACGAGATGATTAAACTAAAAGCATTTTTGCTATCGCTAGTGCTTGTAATTGCGACGCTTGCCCTTTTAAATGTGACATACGTCAAGAAGATTGATGATTATTATAAAGTAAAGGATAACAGTATTCGCTATAGCACTTCGTATGAAAAGTATAAAAGTAGAGATATTCTGACAAGCAATATTACTGCCAATACACTGGTTTTATTGGGTTCTTCGGAGTTGGTTGCGACTATAAATGAAGACTATCATCCCAATAAAATTTTTAACTACAACGATTTTAATATCATGCAGATTGGGACCAGCTATTCTCAAAACATCATTCAGGCTACGACCTTGGGTTCTATTGAGGGATCTATGAGTAAGCGAAAAGTAGCTATAGTAGAGTCTGTTCAGTGGTTTGAAAAAGATGGGACTCATCAAGATGCCTTTTTGAACAAGGCTTCTCAGGAACATATTTTCCACATGCTAGATAATGATAAGATTAGTAAGGAAACGAAAGAAAAATTAATCAATCGGATTATTGATATTACCAAGGGAAACAAGCAACAAAATGACATCTACAAAAAATACAAAAGTTATTTCATAGATGAGAAAGGAATGATTGTTGATAAAAAACTATTGGAGTTCGATAATGCGATTTATTCCTTTAAACTCAAACAGACTTTTTATCAAAAACATGCCAAATCAGATTATCCTTCACTAGGGGATAAAACCCCAGACTATGATTGGGGGCAGCTGACGGATCAGTTTGTAGAAGAGGTCAAAAAGAAAACAAACAACAATGACTATGCTGTTGATAACAACTACTACAATACCTACTTGAAAGATCGCTATGTATCTTTGAAAGATTCTAATAAAAATTTGAGCTACTTGGAGTCACCAGAGTATTCAGATATGGAACTTTTCTTGACAGTTGCCAAGGAATTGGGAATTGAAGTTGAAGTCATTATTTTCCCAGTAAACGGGAAATGGAACGACTACACAGGTGTTTCAAGAGAGATGCGGGAAAAAACTTACAAAAAAATAGAAGATGTTGCAAAAGGCCATGGTGCAACAGTACTAAACTATGGAAACAGAGAGTATGATGATTACTTTTTATTTGACGTGATGCACGTTGGAGTGAAAGGATGGATGGAAGTTGAAAAAGAACTTTACAAATTTGCAAACCAAGCTAACTAACACACACCGTTTAATCTTGTGGACGTTATTTTTCTATACGGTTATCTTAAGCATCGTGATTTATTGTTTTGTGACCGATTTTTCGAACATTCAAGAATTTATCTATAGTGAATTTTAGGATTACATACTATAAAAATCTCTAGATAAAGGGAACTGCACCGATAAAGTGAGACATAAGATAGGGCTCTATAATATTTATAGTGGAGAAATCCTCTATAGGTAGTATGGAGCCTACTTTGTTGTAGCCCCCATATAATCTATACTGAAAAGCACTCAAGCTATCATTAGAAAGAATCATGTGGAACAAATTAATGTTACTGAAACGTAGTGAAAATAGACGGGTAAACAATTGAAAAACTAGTCTATAAAGTGGTATAATAGCAGAAAATAAATTAGTAAGAAATTGATTTTATTTTAGCGAAAATTACAGAAATGAATGGTTTTTCTTGATGAAACAGAGAAAAGAATTGTACCTCTTTCTTGGTCGGACAGCCTTGTATTTTATTATCTTTCTAGGGCTACTTTACTTTTTTAGCTATCTTGGTCAGGGTCAAGGAAGCTTTATCTATAATGAATTTTAACTTGAAGGAGAATCCTTATTATGTCAAATAAACCAATAGTAGATATGATTGAAACCATTGAGCATTTTGCTCAGACACAGCCTAGCTATCCTGTTTACAATGTTTTGGGGCAGGAACACACTTATGGAGATTTGAAGGCTGATTCGGATAGTTTGGCTGCAGCCATTGATCAACTGGATTTGCCAGAGAAGTCTCCTGTGGTTGTTTTTGGTGGTCAAGAGTATGAAATGTTGGCAACTTTTGTAGCCTTGACTAAGTCAGGTCACGCCTACATTCCAATTGATAGCCATTCGGCCTTGGAGCGAGTTTCGGCTATTTTAGAAGTAGCGGAGCCAAGTTTGATTATTGCCATTTCAGAATTTCCATTGGAGCAGGTTTCTACACCGATGATGACTCTAGCTCAGGTTCAAGAAGCCTTTGCTCAAGGGACAAGCTATGAGATCACGCATCCAGTCAAGGGAGATGATAATTACTACATTATCTTTACTTCTGGTACGACTGGTAAGCCTAAAGGAGTGCAGATTTCACATGATAATCTCCTCAGCTTTACCAACTGGATGATTACGGATAAGGAATTTGCGACGCCAAGTCGTCCACAAATGCTGGCTCAGCCACCTTATTCTTTTGATCTGTCTGTCATGTACTGGGCTCCGACCTTGGCATTAGGTGGTACGCTCTTCGCTCTTCCTTCAGCCATTACTCAGGACTTTAAGCAACTCTTTGCGACCATCTTTTCATTGCCAATCGCTATCTGGACATCAACTCCTTCTTTTGCGGATATGGCCATGTTATCAGAAGACTTTAATAGTGAGAAAATGCCTGGCATCACGCATTTCTATTTTGATGGAGAAGAATTGACGGTCAAAACGGCTCAAAAACTACGTGAGCGTTTCCCAAATGCCCGTATTATCAATGCTTACGGTCCAACAGAAGCGACAGTAGCCTTGTCAGCTGTTGCTGTGACAGATGAGATGCTAGTGACTCTCAAACGTCTACCAATCGGCTATACCAAGGCTGATTCTCCAACCTTTATCATTGACGAGGACGGAAATAAATTGCCCAATGGCGAACAGGGAGAAATCATTGTCTCTGGGCCAGCTGTTTCAAAAGGCTATATGAACAATCCTGAAAAGACGGCAGAAGCCTTCTTTGAGTTTGAAGGTCTGCCAGCCTATCATACAGGCGATGTGGGAACTATGACAGATGAAGGCTTGCTTCTCTACGGCGGACGCATGGACTTCCAGATTAAGTTTAACGGTTACCGCATTGAGTTAGAAGATGTCTCTCAAAACCTCAATAAGTCTCGCTTTATCGAGTCTGCTGTCGCAGTACCGCGCTATAATAAGGACCACAAGGTACAAAATTTGTTGGCCTATGTCATCTTAAAAGACGGTGTTCGTGAGCAGTTTGAGCGTGATATCGATATTACTAAGGCCATCAAGGAAGATTTGACAGATATCATGATGTCCTACATGATGCCGTCTAAATTCCTTTATCGAGACAGTTTGCCACTGACTCCAAATGGAAAGATTGACATCAAAGGATTGATTAACGAGGTGAACAAGAGATGATGGAGTTCTTTAAACAGCTTCCTCATTTAGAGCCATACGGCAATCCTCAGTATTTTGTCTATGTGATTGCTGCAACCTTGCCTATCTTTATCGGCCTCTTTTTCAAGAAACGCTTTGCCTGGTATGAAGTGTTGGTTAGTCTCTTCTTTATCGTCACCATGTTGGTGGGTGGAAAGACAAATCAATTGGCTGCCTTGGGTATTTACCTTTGTTGGGAAATATTGCTCTTGCTTTTCTACAAGCACTATCGAAAAAGTAAGGATGGCAAGTGGGTCTTCTACCTAGTTAGTTTTCTGTCCCTCCTTCCGATTATCTTTGTCAAGGTGCAGCCGGCTATCAATGGAACGCAGTCTTTGCTTGGGTTTTTGGGTATTTCCTACCTGACTTTTCGTTCGGTTGGGATTATCATCGAGCTGAGAGATGGAGTGATTAAGGATTTTACCCTCTGGGAATTCCTTCGTTTCCTTCTCTTCATGCCGACTTTTTCAAGTGGTCCAATCGATCGCTTTAAGCGTTTTAATGAAAATTATCAGACCATTCCTGAGCGAGATGAGTTGATGGATATGCTGGATGAATCTGTTCGCTATATCATGTGGGGCTTTTTGTATAAGTTTATCCTGGCTCATGTTTTAGGAGAAACCTTACTCCCTCCTCTGAAGAATCTAGCCCTGCAGTCAGGTGGTTTCTTTAACCTCTATGCCTTGGCAGTTATGTATACCTTTGGTCTGGAGCTCTTCTTTGATTTTGCAGGTTACTCTATGTTTGCCTTAGCCATTTCAAATTTAATGGGAATCCGTAGTCCCATCAACTTTAACAAACCCTTTTTATCAAGGGATTTAAAGGAATTTTGGAATCGCTGGCATATGAGTCTCTCTTTCTGGTTCCGTGACTTTGTCTTTATGCGGATGGTCATGGTATTGACCAGAAAGAAAGTCTTTAAAAATCGCAATGTAACCTCAAGTGTGGCCTACGTTGTCAATATGCTAATCATGGGATTTTGGCATGGTGTGACCTGGTACTACATCGCCTATGGACTCTTTCATGGGATTGGACTGGTCATCAATGACGCTTGGGTTCGTAAGAAAAAAACGCTCAATAAGGAGCGGAAAAAAGCAGGGAAGCCTGCTCTACCTGAGAATCGCTGGATTCAGTTGCTTGGCATGGTTGTCACCTTCCATGTCGTCATGCTGTCATTCTTAATCTTTTCTGGATTTTTGAATGATTTATGGTTTAAAAAATAAAAGGAAATAAAATATGGATATCAAATCAGAAGTTATCGAAATTATTGATGAGTTGTTTATGGAAGATGTTTCTGACATGATGGATGAAGATCTTTTTGATGCAGGTGTCTTGGATAGTATGGGAACGGTTGAATTGATTGTGGAGATTGAGAACCGTTTTGACATTCGTGTCCCTGTAACAGAGTTTGGTCGCGATGACTGGAATACAGCTAATAAAATCATAGCTGGTATTGTGGAGCTACAAAATGCTTAAACGCTTATGGATGATCTTCGGACCGGTCTTGATAGCTGGTTTGTTGGTTTTTCTGCTCATTTTCTTTTATCCTACTAGTAAAAGTTATAATTTATCAGAAGAAAAACGATATGCAGCAGCGATTAGTACACAAAGTTTTAGAGAAAGATTTCAGAAAGTGAGAGCTCTTTCGGATCCAAGTCTACGATTCATTCCCTTTTTTGGTTCTAGTGAGTGGATTCGATTTGATAGTATGCATCCAGCTGTTTTATCGGAGAAGTACAATCGTTCGTATAGACCCTATTTTTTAGGGCAAGCAGGAGCAGCTTCTTTGAATCAGTACTTTGGTATGCAGCAAATATTGCCAGAGCTAGAAAATAAACAAGCTGTTTTTGTTATTTCTCCTCAGTGGTTTACAGAAACGGAGTATGAACCTGCAGTTTTTCGTAGGTATTTTAACACGGATCAATTGGGCGCTTTTTTGGAAAATCAGTCTGGAGATGTGTCAAGTCGTTACGCCGCTTCGCGTTTAATGAAAAAGTATCCTAATGTAGTATTGGGAGACATAGTCAAAAAAATAACCGAGGGTGAGCAACTTTCAGAAATAGATAAGACACTCATAGATACATTGGCACGATTCAACCAAAAACAATCATTTCTATTTGGACAATTGTCAGTGAATGATGGAGAAAAATATAGAGATCGCGTGGAGAAGTATTTAAAAGACCTACCAGATAAATTTTCCTACGACGAATTGAGAGAAATCGCTGTAAAAGATGCTGAAGCAAATACCACGAATAATGATATGGGAATGGAAAATCGTTTCTATGATACGCAAGTAAAGAAAGATTTAAAAAAGTGGAAGGATTATCAGAAAAATTATAATTTTCTAAAATCATCCGAATATAATGACTTGCAATTAGTCTTAAATCAATTTGCGAATTCAAAAGTGAATGTATTGTTTGTGATTCAACCTGTTAATAAAAAATGGATGGATTATACAGGATTAAATCAAGATATGTATCAACACGCAGTTGAAAAGATTCGTTACCAGTTAGAAAGCCAAGGTTTTACCAATATAGCAGATTTTTCAAAAAATGGTGCTGAACCTTATTTTGTAAAAGATACAATTCATATTGGTTGGTTGGGTTGGTTGGCTTTTGACAAGGCCGTTGATCCTTTCCTATCCAATCCCACACCAGCTCCGACTTACCATCTGAATGAACGCTTTTTCAGCAAAGATTGGGCGACTTATGATGGAGATATCAAGGAATTTCAATAGATAATAGTATGGAAGAGTTCAAGAATAAAGCCGATTTTTACGTTTTTTCTTGACTCTTTTTTTGCTTGTGATATAATTAACTGGTAAATAAAATGTCAAAGAATAGTATTTTTCTCTTAAAAAAGAGAAGTTCAAAAGGAAAGGAGTCAGATATGAGACAGCTAGCGAAGGATATCGATGCTTTTTTGAATGAGGTGATTTTGCAGGCAGAAAATCAGCATGAAATTCTAATAGGTCATTGCACTAGCGAGGTGGCCCTGACCAATACTCAGGAGCACATTCTCATGCTCTTGTCAGAGGAATCTTTAACAAATTCAGAATTGGCGCGTCGCCTCAATGTCAGTCAGGCAGCAGTTACCAAGGCCATTAAGTCTTTGGTCAAGGAAGGGATGTTGGAAACATCTAAAGATCCGAAGGATGCGCGTGTGATTTTTTATCAGTTGACTGATTTGGCTCGTCCAATTGCTGAGGAGCACCATCATCACCATGAGCATACACTTTTAACCTATGAGCAAGTGGCAACTCAGTTTACTCCAAATGAACAAAAAGTGATTCAGCGGTTTTTGACTGCTTTAGTAGGAGAAATCAAATAATGAGATATATTACGGTAGAGGATTTATCCTTCTATTATGATAAGGAGCCAGTTCTTGAACATATCAATTATAGTGTTGATAGTGGGGAATTTGTTACCTTGACTGGGGAAAATGGAGCGGCTAAGACGACATTAATCAAGGCCAGTCTTGGGATTCTTCAACCACGCATTGGTAGGGTGACCATTTCAAAGACAAATACTCAGGGAAAGAAATTGAGAATAGCCTATCTTCCCCAGCAGATTGCCAGTTTTAATGCGGGTTTTCCAAGTACGGTTTATGAATTTGTCAAGTCGGGTCGCTATCCGAGAAAAGGCTGGTTCCGTCGCTTGAATGCTCATGATGAGGAGCATATCAAGGCTAGTCTGGACTCAGTTGGCATGTGGGAACACAGAGACAAACGCTTGGGTTCTCTTTCTGGGGGCCAAAAACAGCGAGCGGTAATCGCGCGTATGTTTGCTTCTGATCCAGATGTGTTTATCCTAGATGAGCCGACAACGGGGATGGATGCAGGAAGTAAAAACGAATTTTACGAACTCATGCACCACAGCGCCCATCATCATGGCAAGGCTGTTTTGATGATTACTCATGACCCTGAAGAAGTTAAGGACTACGCGGACCGCAATATTCATCTAGTCCGTAACCAAGACTCGCCATGGCGTTGTTTCAACGTTCATGAGAATGATCAGGAGGTAGGCCATGCTTAGTTTATTATCTTATGACTTTATGCAACGTGCCTTTCTGGCCGTTATTGCCATGAGTCTTTTCTCGCCAGTTCTTGGAACCTTCCTTATCTTGCGTCGTCAGAGTTTGATGAGTGATACTCTTAGTCACGTCTCACTTTCAGGTGTAGCTTTTGGGTTGGTTTTGGGGATTTCGCCAACTATTTCCACTATTGCCATTGTCTTGATTGCGGCGGTCTTTCTGGAGTATCTCCGTACGGTTTACAAGAGCTTTATGGAAATAGGGACAGCTATCCTCATGTCAACAGGTCTGGCTGTTTCTCTGATTGTCATGAGCAAGGGTAAAAGCTCTAGTTCTATGAGTTTGGACCAGTACCTTTTTGGTTCAATCGTGACGATCAGTGAGGAGCAGGTTATTTCCCTCTTTGTCATTGCGGCGGTTGTCTTGATTTTGACCTTCCTCTTCCTTCGTCCGATGTATATCCTGACCTTTGATGAGGATACGGCCTTTGTGGATGGTTTGCCAGTTCGTACCATGTCTATTCTTTTTAACATGGTGACGGGGGTGGCCATTGCCCTTATGATTCCTGCTGCGGGAGCTCTTCTGGTATCGACTATCATGGTCTTGCCAGCTAGTATTGCCCTGCGTCTGGGGAAAAACTTTAAATCGGTTATGCTGCTTGCCAGTGCTATTGGATTTTTGGGAATGGTAGCAGGACTTTACATTTCCTACTATGCAGAAACACCTGCAAGTGCAAGTATTACTATTATTTTTGTAACTGTTTTCTTGCTAATTAGTTTAGTAAGACGTTTTATCAAATAGGAGACTAAGATGAAAAAAATTAGCTTATTGCTAGCCAGTCTATGTGCCCTGTTTTTAGTGGCTTGTTCCAATCAAAAGCAGGCAGATGGCAAACTCAATATCGTGACAACCTTTTACCCTGTCTATGAATTTACCAAGCAAGTCGCAGGAGATACGGCTAATGTAGAACTCCTAATCGGTGCTGGGACAGAACCTCATGAATACGAACCGTCTGCCAAGGCGGTTGCTAAAATCCAAGACGCAGATACCTTCGTTTATGAAAATGAAAACATGGAAACATGGGTACCTAAATTGCTAGATACTTTGGATAAGAAAAAAGTGAAAACCATCAAGGCGACAGGCGATATGTTGCTTTTGCCAGGTGGCGAAGAAGAGGGAGACCATGACCATGGAGAAGAAGGTCATCACCATGAGTTTGACCCCCATGTTTGGTTATCACCAGTTCGTGCCATTAAACTAGTAGAGCACATCCGTGACAGCTTGTCAGCAGATTATCCTGATAAAAAAGAGACCTTTGAGAAGAATGCAGCTGCCTATATCGAAAAATTGCAAGCCTTGGATAAGGCTTATGCAGAAGGTTTGTCTCAAGCCAAACAAAAGAGCTTTGTGACTCAACACGCAGCCTTTAACTATCTTGCCTTGGACTATGGACTCAAACAAGTCGCAATCTCAGGTCTCTCTCCAGATGCAGAACCATCAGCAGCTCGCTTGGCAGAATTGACAGAGTACGTCAAGAAAAATAAAATTGCCTATATCTACTTTGAAGAAAATGCCTCACAAGCCCTTGCTAATACACTTTCAAAAGAAGCAGGTGTCAAAACAGATGTCCTCAATCCTTTAGAAAGTCTGACAGAAGAGGACACCAAGGCTGGAGAAAATTACATCTCTATCATGGAGAAAAACCTCAAAGCTTTAAAACAAACAACAGACCAAGAAGGTCCAGCTATCGAACCTGAAAAAGCAGAGGATACCAAGACAGTTCAAAATGGTTACTTTGAGGATGCCGATGTCAAGGACCGCACCTTGAGTGACTATGCAGGTAACTGGCAATCAGTTTATCCTTTCCTTGAAGATGGAACGTTTGACCAAGTCTTTGATTACAAGGCTAAGTTGACTGGTAAGATGACTCAGGCTGAGTACAAGGCCTACTATACAAAAGGCTATCAGACAGATGTCACTAAAATCAACATTACTGATAATACTATGGAATTTGTTCAAGGTGGACAAAGCAAGAAATACACTTACAAGTATGTGGGTAAGAAAATCTTGACTTACAAGAAAGGTAATCGTGGCGTGCGCTTCCTTTTTGAAGCCACAGATGCGGATGCTGGACAGTTCAAGTATGTTCAGTTTAGTGACCACAATATCGCCCCAGTTAAGGCAGAACATTTCCATATCTTCTTTGGAGGCACAAGCCAAGAAGCACTCTTTGAAGAAATGGATAACTGGCCAACCTACTACCCAGATAACCTATCTGGCCAAGAAATCGCCCAAGAAATGTTGGCGCATTGATGAGAAACCGATTAGTTCATAGGAGCTAGTCGGTTTTTTGATACTAGATGTCTAACTTCATTATAGACCTTTCCAGAACTTTAAAAAATAAATAAAACTCTTGAAATATCTGGACTTATATGCTAGAATGTAGTTAGTATATAAGGTTCATTAGAACAGCAAAGCCCCTAACTATGTCGGTAGTTAAGGGGTGTTTTGGTATATTCTATAGGAATATATAATCCTAGTTTTCCAGTTTTCTCTAAGTATAAACATTTTAACAAAAAAGTTGATTTTTAATAAAAAAGCGATACAGTGATATTAGAAATTCGCTTGTAATTCTGATATGTCTGCGTATTTTTCGTTAGTTACCTGTTTGGTAACCAGCTGTCAATTAAGGGCTTGATGTTTTATAAAAGAAAATTATGGAGGAAGGGAAATCCGACTTTATAAACTAAACTGTAAAAAACGGCAAATTTGACAAATGAATAAGAAAAAAATAAAAAGCAACTGTTTTTATTAAAAAGATTGCTTAATAGTTAGATTGGAGGGAAGAAAAATAATGAAAAATTTAAGTCAACGACTTGTTGATAAAAGTGTTGAGGCCTTTATTATGGGGCTGGAAATTTACAACAAGCCTACAATCAAATATCGTATTGAAGGGTTCAGTTTTTTCATATGTAACGCTTGGGAGTTGATGTTGAAGTCTGAAATGCTAAATAGAAATCTATCAATCTATTTTAAGGATAATCCAGATAGAACTCTCAGTCTTGAAAATGTTATCAAGAAAATTTACTCCGATGACAGTACACGAATTCGACTAAATCTGGAGCGTATTATTGAGCTTAGAAATATCAGCACACATTATATTACAGAGGATTATGAACTAAAGTACGCTCCACTATTTCAAGCGTGTGTACTTAACTACATCAATGAACTTCAGAGATTTCACGGTAGAGACATCACTGAGACCATCGCACAAAATTTCCTAACTATATCAGCAAGTTATGAGCCTCTGACAAATGAACAAATCAGACTAAAATATCCAGCGGAAATTGCAGAAAAGTTTATTCAGCAAGCAAATGCTATAGATGTTCTCGTTTCTGAGTATAATTCAGATAAATTTGCAATCGGTGTAAAACAGAACCTATACATCACAAAGAAAAAGGCTGAAGCTGACTTCGTTGTTTCAATCGCAAATCAATCTCTCTCTCAAGTAACAATAGTAAAAGACCTAAAAGATCCATCAGAGACTCATAAATACTCATACGGGAATATTATCTCAGTTGTGAATGATCGATTAAACAAGAAAAATATCAAATTAAATTATAAATCTGGTTTCAATCAATATGTTCTAACCTTAATCATTGATTTCTATTCAATAAAAACTGACGAGAAATTTGCATATTGCCATAAAATAGGTAAGTCTGAACACTATACCTATTCCCAGCAATTTGTTGACTTTATCATTATAGAAATAGAAAAAGACCCTCTAAATTTTGTAGAGAGCCTTAAAAAATCAAAATAAAAAGATAACCCCAGGCACATAGGAATGCTCAACCTTTCAGTCTACCCCATTCTGGGACCCAGCGTTTATCCTTCACAAGTTATCTTATTGAGTCCATTATACCACACTTATGGAAAATGTAAAGAAATTTGTATAGTGTTTTTAAATGAATTGATGAAAAATCAAATACCTTTCAGATACCTAAGGAACTTAAAAAAATAAATAAAACTCTTGAAATCTTAGCGCTTGTGTGTTAGAATAATTTTATCGGGTAAGGTTCATTAGAACACCAAATCCCTTAACTATGGTCGTAGTTAAGGGATTTTTTGACGTATCTTAGCGATTTAACGGGTGTTTATAGGCTAGTCATTCGGTCTACTTCTTACCATCTAGCCATTTGCAAACGAAATACAAGATGATTCCAGCTATGACGTCTGCTATAATAGTAAGAGCGAGCTCTGGGATAAGGCTCATTAGTTTCACCTCCTTTCACGAACCGTAAGGAACGTAATCGGTAACCGATGACAAAAATAGTATACCACAATAAATTTAGACCATCAACCTTACTTAATGCTTGAAATATTAGGACTTATATGCTAGAATATAGTTAATTGATAAGGTTCATTAGAACACCAAAGCCCCTAACTATTGCCGTAGTTAAGGGCTTTTTTGACGTATCTTAGCGATTTAACGGGTGTTTATAGGCTAGTCACTCGGTCTACTCCTTACTATCTAGCCATCTGCAGACGAAATACAAGATAATTCCAGCTATAACATCCGCTATAATAGTAAGAGCGAGCTCTATGATAAGGCTCATTAGTTTCACCTCCTCTCACGAACTCATAGGAACGTAATCGGTAACCGATGACAAAAATAGTATATCACAACAAATTTAGATCATCAAGGTCACTTAATTCTTGAAATATAGGGGATAGGCAAAAAGTCTTTAAAATCAAAAAATGTATAGTATCAGATGTATAAAAGCTTGATGTTATATCAATTAAAAAAGTGGATAGGAAAGTTTTCTGATTATCAGAATTCCTTCCTATCCACTTTTTGAAGATTGTAAGTTAGCCTAATTTTATGTAGAATCAGCTTATTTGTTTTATTTATCAAAACCTTGCAAGGCTTTTTGGCGTTCTTCTACTTGACCTTTAGCATCTAGTTTGTTACCACCGTATACAGCTGATTCCCATGATCCGTACATTGGATTTGGGAAGATGATGAATTTTTCACCGAATTCTTTTTGCAATTCTTCAAGTTGTTTATCACGGTCAGATTCAGAAGTCTTAGAAAAATCTGCAAAGTCTACGAGGTTATCACCAAACAATAAGATAAGATTTGTTTTTTCTTGAACCTTTTGGCGACGACCTTCTTTGGATTTTACACCGCTTTCTAAGAACATGAGATGATCACGTCCTTGAACAGGAATTCCTTCACTTTCAAGATTTTTAATAGTAGCATCTACTTGATTAGTTGAGCGGTCAGAAATATAGTAGATTTGAACACCATTTTGATCGGCAAACTGAAGAAAATCTTTGGCACCTGGGACGGCTTTCGCTGCAGCTTTTTGAACCCAAACATCCCAATTTTCGGGTGTGAATGCTGTACCGTCTTTGACGTTTTGTACTTGATAAGGGCTATTATCTAGGACAGTTTCATCTAAGTCTAAAACGATAGAGTAAGGTTTGTCTGATTCTGTTTTGAGCAATTCCTTTAGGTGATTTGTTGCAACGTTATAACCCTGTATGTATAAAGCTTTAGTTTCAGCTGATTTTTGGTACCAAAGGGTTGACATAGTGTTTTCTCTTGACCGTAGTTGGTCATATGTCATTGTAATTTGATTATCAGATGAGCTATTATTGCTTGTTTGTGTTTCTGTGGATTTTGTTGCACAACTAGCCAATAAGATGACAGAAGCAAGTGCAGAAAGGATTGTAACAGTAGTTTTTGCTGTTTTCATGAAATATCTCCTATTCATTCATTTCAATAAATAGTATAGCACGAGGGAAAAGTTAAGGCAAGTTATTCTCTGAATATGGATGAAGATTCTATAGAAGATAATGTAATGAAAAAAAAGCGATTACTAACTTGAAATGTAGTTTCACCTCATATTTTTGAAATTCATTAGGTATCTGAAAGGTCTAGGCGACAAAGTCTTTAAAATCAGAAAAACGTATAGTATCAGGTGTGCAAAAACTTGATACTATGCGTTTTATTGTGGGAATATTTGCCCCATTTCTCTTGAAATTGAGTATTTGTCCAGCCTCTGTTTTTAGGATTACTGAGAAAATAATGTCATGTGGTGAGTATTTGTAGTTCAGTCAGCAGACAGAACGAATATTCTTCGAAAATCTCTTCAAACCATGTCACCTTCGTCTTTCCGTATATATGTGACTGACTTCATCAGTTCTATCTACAACCTCAAAACAGTGTTTCGAGCTGACTTGATCAATTTTCAAATCTGTACTTTGAGCAACCTGAGACTAGCTTCCTATTTGATTTTCATTGAATATCAGAAACCCATTCTCCATCAAATAATTCGACTGCGTCTAATAATTTTTGATCTGGCAAGGTGTCAGAAATAAAGGTTGTGTATTTGGAGAGGGGATTAATTTTAAAAAATCCAGTCTTGTAAAATTTAGAACTATCAATCAGTAAGATGGTTTCATGGGCTTTGTCAATAATATTCTTTTTTGAAATAGCTTGGCTGAGAGAAGCTTCATAAACATATTGGTCATCAATACCTCTTGCTGAACAAAATGCTAAATCGATATTAAAGTGATCTAATAAAGAATTTTCTTTATCATAGTTAATAACTGAACAGGATTGATGTTTGACCTCGCCAGATGTGATAAAGATTTTGGAGCTATCTTTAACAGTTTCAGATAGGGTTTGTGCAGTATGTAAACCATTTGTAAAAATAATCAAATTATCAAGTTCAGAAAGATAGGGGCAAAGTTCGTAGGTAGTAGTACTAGAATCTAGATAGATACACATTCCTGACCGAATAAAGTCTTTAGCGAGACTAGCGATTAGTCTTTTTTGCCTAGTGCTTTCTCCTTCACGTATTTGATGAGAAAGTTCAATTGTGTTCATAGAGGACAGGGTCACGTATCCGTGCTTTCTTTTGATAAGACCTTGATTTTCTAAGAAAATTAAATCACGACGTAAGGTACTTGTGCTGGAGAAAGTGATTTCTGCCAGCTCTTTTACGGCAATTCTTTTTTTCTTTTTGATAATTTCAATCAATTCAAGTACACGTTCATCTTTTATCATAAGCTCCTCCTAATTCATCATTTCAACTATATTATAGCACAAATTGGAGGAATTTGAATTATTTTTATGTTTATGGAGAAAATGTATGAATTTTATTCAAGTAAGCGTTCACATATTGAAAAAATAAAATGTGGGGATTATAATAAACTTAATCAAGGACGAAGAGAGAAGAAAAATGGAAGCGGTTTTAGCAATAGATTTAGGTGCGACTTCTGGAAGAGCAATCGTTGGTTACCTTTCTGAAAATAAACTAGTAATGGAAGAAATAAATCGCTTTTCTAATCTACCTATTAGAGTAAAAGGGCATTTATCTTGGGATGTTGACTTTCTACTAGCTAAAATTCTTGAAAGCATCCGCTTGGCTAATACTAGTTACAAGATTTTATCTATCGGTATTGATACATGGGGTGTTGATTTTGGACTTATTGATAATGAAGGTAAGCTGTTATCACAACCTGTTCATTATCGTGATGAAAGAACAAAGGGAGTGTTAAAGGAAATATCTGAAATTACTGAATTAGAAAAATTGTATTTTGAAACAGGAAATCAGCTTATGGAGATTAACACCTTGTTCCAACTCTTTAAGGTACGACAAGAATTTCCTAATTCGTTTTATAGTACGAATAAGATTCTTTTAATGCCAGATTTGTTTAATTATCTGTTGACAGGTAAGTTTGCAACTGAAAAAAGCATTGCTTCAACAACCCAACTCTTTGATCCGAGAAGTCAAAAATGGAATCAGAATATTTTAAAACTATTTGAATTGGAGTCATCTTTACTTCCTGAAATTGTTTCAGAGGGGAATGTTCTTGGTAGACTCAAAGAGGAATATGGTTTAGGCAATATTCCTGTTGTGAATGTTTGTAGTCATGATACAGCAAGTGCGATTGTATCAGTTCCTAAGACAGAAGATAGTTTGTTTATTTCATCAGGGACTTGGTCTTTGGTTGGAGTGGAGCTTTCTTCACCTATTCTTAGTACCGAATCGTTCAGTTATGGATTTACAAATGAAGTCGGTAAAGATGGAGTGATTACATTTTTGAAGAATTGTACAGGGCTATGGATCATAGAGGAACTAAGACGTTCATTTGAAAGAAGAGGGAAAGCATATTCTTTTGATGAAATTAGGACAATGGTGGAGAAAGAAAAAGAAAATCTTCCTCTGATTGATACTGAATCAACTGAATTTGCAACAGAATCTGACATGTACAAGACTTTGACAGAATATCTAGCTTATCATCATGAAACTAGAGAGTGGACAGATGGACAACTATTTAAGATAGTTTATGAAAGTCTAGCTGAAACGTATAAGAAAACGATAGAGTTATTAGAAGAACTAACTCATAAGTCTTATAAAAGGATATATGTGATTGGAGGAGGTGCTAGAGCCAGTTACTTTAATCAAATGATTGCTGATAGAACTGGTAAAGAGGTTCTTACAGGTTCAACTGAGGCTACAGCTGTGGGGAATATTGTTGTGCAGCTCATAGCTATGGGACAATTAAAAGGGATGGAAGAAGCTCACCATGTTATTGAGGAGTTCCTACAATTAGAGAGTTATTACTCCCAAAAGAATTAAAAAGATTGAGAGTTTGTAAATTTGCCTCCCTCCCCCTTCTTAAGTTTTGTACAAGAAGGGGGGATAATTGGTGAATTGAAAAATATTTAGTGTTTTGATATGAGGAGGACAAGAATGTCAGATGTAAAACAAGAATTAATTAAGTATGGCAAGAAGCTAGTAGAAACAGATTTGACGAAAGGAACAGGTGGAAATCTCAGTGTTTTCGATCGTGAAAAACAATTGATGGCAATTACCCCGTCGGGTATTGATTTCTTTGAAATCAAAGAATCCGATATTGTAGTGATGGACATTAATGGAAATATTGTAGAGGGAGAACGCTTGCCATCTAGCGAGTGGTATATGCATTTGATTCAATATCAAACTCGTGATGATATCGATGCAATTATCCATGCTCATACAACTTATGCAACAGTATTAGCTTGTCTCAGAGAACCACTTCCGGCGAGTCATTATATGATTGCAGTGGCAGGAAAAGATGTTCGGGTAGCTGAGTATGCAACATATGGTACGAAAGAATTAGCTGTGAATGCAGCTAAAGCAATGGAAGGTCGTAGAGCAGTTTTACTAGCGAATCATGGAATTTTAGCAGGTGCACAAAATTTATTGAATGCATTTAATGTTGTTGAAGAAGTTGAATATTGTGCAAAAATTTATTGTTTAGCTAAGAATTTTGGAGAGCCAGTAGTTCTTCCTGATGAGGAGATGGATTTAATGGCAGAAAAATTTAAAACATACGGTCAGAGAAAATAGGGAGGATATTAATGTTAAAACATATACCGAAAAATATTTCTCCAGATTTATTGAAGACTTTAATGGAAATGGGACATGGAGATGAAATAGTATTAGCTGACGCGAATTATCCTTCTGCCTCATGTGCAAATAAACTAATTCGTTGTGATGGTGTAAATATTCCCGAATTATTAGATTCTATTCTGTATTTAATGCCATTAGATGGTTACGTCGATAGTGCAATTCAGTTTATGAATGTTGTTTCGGGGGATGATATTCCTAAGATATGGGGTACCTATAGACAGATGATTGAAGGTCATGGTACAGATCTTAAAACGATTACTTATCTTAGAAGAGAAGACTTTTATGAGCGTAGTAAGAAAGCTTATGCTATTGTTGCTACAGGAGAAACTTCACTTTATGCTAATATTATCCTTAAGAAAGGAGTAGTTGTTGAAAGAGAAAATGTTTAATAGAGGAATTTTAGTTGCCAGTCATGGTGATTTTGCTAGCGGAGCTCTCATGACCGCAGAAATGTTTGTTGGTGAGACAACAAATGATAGAGTTAGGACATTAGGTTTGATGCCTGGAGAGAATATTGTAGAGTTTGAGCATTATTTTAAAAATCAAGTGGATGAACTGTTAGACTCAAATCAAGAGGTTATCGTTTTGACTGACTTGATTGGAGGAAGTCCTAATAATGTGGCTTTGTCACAGTTTTTAAATTTGGATTCAGTTGATATTGTAACAGGTTTTAATATTCCTCTCCTAGTGGAATTAATATCAAGTTATGATTCAAAAATCAATTTAGAAGAAATTGTTCACAATGCTCAAAATAGTTTGTTTAATGTTAAACAACAACTTAACGTAGAGGAGGAAGAAGATTTATGTCTATAGAGTTTGTTCGTATTGATGACCGTCTGGTACATGGTCAAGTTGTCACTACGTGGCTAAAAAAGTATGATATTGAGCAAGTTATCATTGTTAATGATCGCATCTCAGAAGATAAAACACGACAATCTATTTTAAAGATTTCTGCACCGGTAGGTTTAAAAATTGTTTTCTTTAGTGTAAAACGGTTTGTGGAGGTTTTAAACTCTGTGCCAATAAAAAAGAGAACAATGCTGATATATACAAATCCAAAAGATGTGTATGATTCTATTGAAGGAAATTTAAAATTGGAGTACCTCAATGTAGGACAGATGAGTAAAACGGAGGAAAATGAAAAGGTAACTGGAGGTGTGGCTCTAGGTGAAGAAGACAAATATTATTTTAAGAAAATAGTTGATAAGGGAACGAGAGTTGAAATTCAAATGGTTCCCAATGATAAAGTTACAATGTTGGAAAAATTTTTATAAAAATAATTTAAGGAGGTACAGTATATGCTATTCACACAAGCATTACTGGTGACATTAGTTGGGATTATTGCCACTATTGACTATAATGGACCGTTATTTATGATTCACCGTCCGTTAGTTACAAGTGCAATGGTTGGCTTAGTCTTAGGAGATTTCACCCAAGGTGTTCTTATTGGTTCAGCTCTTGAATTAACTTGGCTCGGTGTAACAGGTATTGGAGGCTACACTCCACCAGATACTATTTCAGGTGCGATTATTGGTACTGCATTTGGTATTTTATCTGGGCAAGGAGAAACTGCTGGTATCGCTATAGCGGTTCCAATTGCAGTTGCTACCCAACAGTTGGATGTTCTTGCAAAAACTTTAGATGTTTATTTTGTGAAAAAAGCTGATAATGATGCTAAAAACGGAGATTACTCAAAGATTGGTTTTTATCATTATTCAAGTTTGATTTTAATCACGTTGTTTAAAATTGTGCCAATTTTCCTAGCTATTATGCTTGGAGGGGAATATGTGGCAGACTTGTTTGCTAAGGTTCCACCAATCGTTATGCAGGGACTTAACTCTGCAGGTGCTTTACTACCTTCAATTGGTTTTGGTATGCTTTTAAATATGATGCTCAAGAAAAATATGTGGGTATTCTTGTTGATTGGCTTCATTTGTTCTGTGTATGGAGGAATGTCAACCATTGGAATCTCACTAGTTGGTATTGCGGTAGCATACTTCTACGATATGATTGGAAGTAAACCACAAGAAACAACTTCAAATAGTGATGTTGAGGAGGATCTTGATCTATGATGAATAATAAAGTAACTAAAGTTGAACTTAAAAAAGTTTTCAAACGAAGTTTTATGTATGGTTCTTCATGGAACTATGAGAGAATGCAGAACCTAGGTTTTCTATATACAATTCTTCCAGTATTGAAAAAACTATATCCAGACAAAGATTCAGCTTCTCCTGCTATGAAACGTCACCTTGAGTTTTTCAATACTCATCAAACAGCGGCACCATTTATTCTTGGAGTTACTTCCGCTATGGAAGAACAAGAAGGAAATGAAGGTGCAGATTCAATTACTGGTATTAAAGTTGGCTTGATGGGGCCACTAGCTGGTCTAGGAGATAGTTTATTCTGGTTGACACTAGTTCCTATCTGTTTTAGTATTGGTGCGTCTTATTCTAAAGACGGCGGTGCTTTAGGTATCTTTATCGCCTTAATATTGTTTAATGTTATTAATATTCCTGTTAAATATTTCGGTTTGAAATATGGCTATACTAAGGGTTCTAGTCTTATCCAAGAAAATAATACAAAAGGAACATTGAATCGCGTTACGAGTATGGCGACAGCATTAGGGCTAGTACTAGTGGGTGGTTTGATTCCATCAATGGTTGGTATTAATTTTGGATTAGAATTTAAGCAGGGGGAACTTGTTATTTCTGTTCAAGAAATGATTACAAAATTAATTCCAGGATTTATCCCTATGGCTTTGACTTTATTAATGTGTAAATTAATTAGAAAAGGGAAAAATCCGGTTGTACTAATCTTTAGTGTTATGGCTATTGGAGTTATCCTAGTTGTTTTAGGAATTTTGAAGTAGTAGAAAGTGTGGAGGTGGTATTGGGATATCACCTCCATTTTGGAAGAGAGGTAAAGAGTGAAATTATGGTATAAGAAAGCTGCCTCAAATTGGAATGAAGCCTTGCCGATTGGGAACGGTCATTTAGGTGGTATGATTTATGGTTCAGCTACAAAAGAATGTATTCAACTAAATGATGAGACTATTTGGTATAGAGGAAAGTCAGATAGAAATAATCCAGACTCACTATTGCATCTTAAAAAAATTCGGGAATATCTTTTAGATGGAGAAGTTCAGAAAGCCGAAGAATTGATAAAGTTAACAATGTTTGCTACCCCAAGAGATCAAAGCCACTATGAATTACTTGGGGAACTTTACATTGAGCATATAGATATTCAGTCTTCTGCTCTTTCATTGTATGAAAGAGAGCTAGATTTAGATACAGCTATTTCTAATGTTGTGTTTGAGCCTAATGGTTGTAATTTACAAATAAAAAGAGAATATTTTACGAGTTTTAATAAGAATATTTTATGTTGCCGTATAGTGTCATCAGTTCAAAACACATTAAATTTAAACATTAATTTGGGTAGAAATAAACGGTTTAATGATGAAGTATCTAAACTGGATTCAAGTACAATTTTAATGTCGGCCTCTGCCGGAGGTAGAAAAGGTGTTCAGTTTAAAGTAGTATGTCATTCTAAGGTTACGGATGGTGAAGTAAGTGTATTGGGAGAGACAATAGTTATTCGGAATGCTACAGAGGTATTTCTTTATCTCAAATCAATGACGGATTATTGGGGAGACATAGATATTTCTTCTCTTCAGGGAGAATTTAGTAGCATTGATTACTTTACAGAAAAAGATGAACATGTAAAAAAATATCAGGAGCAATTTAATAGAGTTGATTTTAAACTGGACTATAGTAAAGATTGTCTTAGCATTCCAACGAATCTACTTCTTGAAAACACTAAAAAGTATAGTAACTACTTGACTAACTTGTTATTTCATTATGGAAGATATCTGTTAATATCGTCTAGTCAGCCGAATGGTTTACCTGCCAATCTTCAAGGAATATGGTGTGATGAATTAAATCCAATTTGGGGTTCTAAATATACGATTAATATTAATACTCAAATGAATTATTGGATGGTAGGTCCATGTGATTTACCAGAAGTAGAATATCCATTATTTGATATGCTCGAAAGAATGAGAGAGCCGGGAAGACTAACCGCTAAGAAAATGTATGGAGCTAGAGGTTTTACAGCACATCATAATACGGATGGTTTTGGCGATACGGCTCCCCAATCTCATGCCATGGGGGCTGCAATTTGGGTATTAACTATTCCATGGTTATGTACACATATTTGGGAACACTATTTATATTTCCAAGATGAGCGTATTCTTACGGAACATTTTGAAATGATAAAAGAAGCATTTCTTTTCTTTGAAGATTATTTATTTGAGGTGGATGGCTACTTGATGACAGGTCCAAGTGTCTCACCGGAAAATAAATATCGCTTAAAAAATGGTATTGAAGGAAATGCTTGTCTATCATCTACAATTGATAATCAAATTCTAAGATATTTTTGTGATTCATGCATTGGCATTGCAAAACAATTAGGAGACAATTCGGATTTTATTAGTCGTGTGAAGGAGTTAAAAAAGAAATTACCTAAAACAAAAATAGGTAGTAATGGGCAAATACAAGAATGGCTAGAGGATTATGAAGAAGTAGAGCCTGGTCATAGACACATTTCACCTCTATTTGGGCTTTATCCTTATAATGAGATTGATATTTATAAAACTCCTGAATTAGCAGAAGCAGCGGAAATCACTATAAATAGGAGATTATCAAATGCTAACTTTTTATCTTCGCAGGATAGGGAACAAGCGATTAATAATTGGTTAGTAAGTGGTTTGCATGCTAGTACACAAACAGGTTGGAGCGCTGCATGGTTGATTCATTTTTTTGCGAGACTATATCAAGGTGAGCCTGCTTATAACCAGATTAATGGTTTGTTAAATAATGCGACTCTTGGGAATTTATTTCTTGACCATCCACCATTTCAAATTGATGGTAATTTAGGTTTGGTGAGTGGAATTTGTGAATTATTAGTACAGAGCCATCATAATTGGTTATCACTAATTCCAGCTTTACCTTCTGCTTGGTCAGAAGGAGAAGTGAAAGGCCTCAGAGTAAGAGGAGGATATAAGGTATCATTTGCTTGGGAAAATGGGGATATAACATTTCTAAAATTGGAAGGAGGAAACAAAGATCAAAAAGTAAGAGTAAGAATATATGGCAAAAATACTGATGTACAAAATATTGAATTGGTATTTAATTCAGAAAAAATTATTGAGTTAAATTTTTAGGTATAAGTCATGAATAAAGAAAAAATAAAAAGAAAATTAATCACAATACTGTTTGTATGTATTGGGATGTTATGTTTTGGATTGTTAGCAGGAGTTAAGGCTGATAATCGTGTTCAAATGAGAACGACGATTAATAATGAATCGCCATTGTTGCTTTCTCCGTTGTATGGCAATGATAATGGTAACGGATTATGGTGGGGGAACACATTGAAGGGAGCATGGGAAGCTATTCCTGAAGATGTAAAGCCATATGCAGCGATTGAACTTCATCCTGCAAAAGTCTGTAAACCAACAAGTTGTATTCCACGAGATACGAAAGAATTGAGAGAATGGTATGTCAAGATGTTGGAGGAAGCTCAAAGTCTAAACATTCCAGTTTTCTTGGTTATTATGTCGGCTGGAGAGCGTAATACAGTTCCTCCAGAGTGGTTAGATGAACAATTCCAAAAGTATAGTGTGTTAAAAGGTGTTTTAAATATTGAGAATTATTGGATTTACAATAACCAGTTAGCTCCGCATAGTGCTAAATATTTGGAAGTTTGTGCCAAATATGGAGCGCATTTTATCTGGCATGATCATGAAAAATGGTTCTGGGAAACTATTATGAATGATTCGACATTCTTTGAAGCTAGTCAAAAATATCATAAAAATTTGGTGTTGGCAACTAAAAATACGCCAATAAGAGATGATGCAGGTACAGATTCTATCGTTAGTGGATTTTGGTTGAGTGGCTTATGTGATAACTGGGGTTCATCAACAGATACATGGAAATGGTGGGAAAAACATTATACAAACACATTTGAAACTGGAAGAGCTAGGGATATGAGATCCTATGCATCGGAACCAGAATCAATGATTGCTATGGAAATGATGAATGTATATACTGGGGGAGGCACAGTTTATAATTTCGAATGTGCCGCGTATACATTTATGACAAATGATGTACCAACTCCAGCATTTACTAAAGGTATTATTCCTTTCTTTAGACATGCTATACAAAATCCAGCTCCAAGTAAGGAAGAAGTTGTAAATAGAACAAAAGCTGTATTTTGGAATGGAGAAGGTAGGATTAGTTCATTAAACGGATTTTATCAAGGACTTTATTCGAATGATGAAACAATGCCTTTATATAATAATGGGAGATACCATATTCTTCCTGTAATACATGAGAAAATTGATAAGGAAAAGATTTCATCTATATTCCCTAATGCAAAAATTTTGACTAAAAATAGTGAGGAATTGTCTAGTAAAGTCAACTATTTAAACTCGCTTTATCCAAAACTTTATGAAGGAGATGGGTATGCTCAGCGTGTAGGTAATTCCTGGTATATTTATAATAGTAATGCTAACATCAATAAAAATCAGCAAGTAATGTTGCCTATGTATACTAATAATACAAAGTCGTTATCGTTAGATTTGACGCCTCATACTTACGCTGTTGTTAAAGAAAATCCAAATAATTTACATATTTTATTGAACAATTACAGGACAGATAAGACAGCTATGTGGGCATTATCAGGAAATTTTGATGCATCAAAAAGTTGGAAGAAAGAAGAATTAGAGTTAGCGAACTGGATAAGCAAAAATTATTCCATCAATCCTGTAGATAATGACTTTAGGACAACAACACTTACATTAAAAGGGCATACTGGTCATAAACCTCAGATAGATATAAGTGGCGATAAAAATCATTATACTTATACAGAAAATTGGGATGAGAATACCCATGTTTATACCATTACGGTTAATCATAATGGAATGGTAGAGATGTCTATAAATACTGAGGGGACAGGCCCAGTCTCTTTCCCAACACCAGATAAATTTAATGATGGTAATTTGAATATAGCATATGCAAAACCAACAACACAAAGTTCTGTAGATTACAATGGAGACCCTAATAGAGCTGTGGATGGTAACAGAAATGGTAATTTTAACTCTGGTTCGGTAACACATACTAGGGCAGATAATCCCTCTTGGTGGGAAGTCGATTTGAAAAAAATGGATAAAGTTGGGCTTGTTAAAATTTATAATCGCACAGATGCTGAGACTCAACGACTATCTAATTTTGATGTGATTCTATATGACAATAATAGAAACGAAGTTGCTAAGAAACATGTTAATAGCTTGTCGGGTGAATCTGTTAGTCTAGATTTCAAAGAAAAAGGAGCAAGGTATATTAAAGTTAAATTACTAACGAGTGGTGTACCTTTGAGTTTAGCAGAAGTAGAGGTTTTTAGAGAATCAGATGGTAAGCAATCTGAAGAAGATATAGATAAAATAACAGAAGATAAAGTAGTTTCTACAAATAAGGTAGCTACTCAAAGTTCAACTAATTATGAAGGTGTGGCTGCCTTAGCAGTTGATGGTAATAAAGACGGAGATTATGGACATCATTCGGTGACTCATACTAAGGCAGATTCTAATGCTTGGTGGCAGGTCGATCTGGGAGAAGAGTTTACAGTTTCTAAAGTTGATATTTATAATAGAACAGACGCCGAACCTCAGCGTTTATCTAATTTTGATGTTATTTTTCTATCTTCATCAGGAGAAGAAGTTTTTAGAAGACATTTTGATAAAGTAGTTGATGGTCTGTTATCTTTAAAAGTACCTTCTGTAGGGGCTAAGCTAGTCAAAATAGAATTAAAATCATCAGCTATTCCGTTAAGTTTAGCGGAAGTTGAAGTCTATGGTTCAAAGAGAACTCCGAAGAAACTTTCCAATATTGCGTTAGCAAAAGAAACTAGACAGAGTTCAACGGATTACAATGGTTTTTCTCGTCTAGCAGTTGATGGAAATAAAAACGGAGATTATGGTCACCATTCGGTGACTCATACCAAAGGAGATTCTCCTTCATGGTGGGAGATAGATTTAGCACAAACCGAAGAATTAGAAAAATTAATTATTTATAATAGAACAGATGCTGAAATTCAGAGATTATCAAATTTTGATATTATTATATATGATTCAAATAATCATGAAGTTTTTAAACAACATATTGACAGTTTAGAAAGCAATAATCTATCCATAGACTTAAAAGGACTGAAGGGAAAAAAGGTTAGAATTTCTTTGAGAAACGCAGGAATTCCTTTAAGTTTGGCAGAGGTAGAGGTTTATACTTATAAGTAATTTTAAAAATTATCATCGGTAGTATAAAAGAAACAGAAAAATAAGAGGAAAGTATTATGATCCAACATCCATGTATTGGTATTCGTCCGACTATTGATGGTCGTCGTCAAGGTGTACGCGAATCACTTGAAGTACAGACAATGAACATGGCTAAAAGTGTGGCAGATCTTATTTCAAGTACATTGAAATATCCAGATGGAGAACCTGTGGAATGCGTGATTTCTCCATCTACTATTGGTCGTGTTCCAGAGGCTGCAGCTTCACATGAATTGTTCAAAAAATCAAATGTTTGTGCAACAATTACAGTCACACCATGCTGGTGTTATGGTAGTGAAACTATGGATATGTCTCCAGATATTCCTCATGCTATTTGGGGATTTAATGGGACAGAACGTCCAGGGGCTGTCTATCTTGCAGCTGTTCTAGCTTCACATGCTCAAAAAGGGATTCCAGCGTTTGGGATTTATGGAAGAGATGTTCAGGAAGCTAATGATACAGATATTCCAGGAGATGTCAAAGAAAAACTTTTACGCTATGTGCGTGCAGCTCTTGCAACTGGCTTGATGCGAGACACTGCTTACCTATCAATGGGTAGTGTTTCAATGGGGATTGGTGGTTCTATTGTGAATCCAGATTTCTTCCAAGAATACCTAGGAATGAGAAATGAATCTGTAGATATGACGGAATTTACACGTCGTATTGACCGTGGTATTTATGACCCAGAAGAGTTTGAACGTGCTATGGTTTGGGTAAAAGAACATATCAAAGAAGGAGTTGATCGAAATCGTGAGGATTTGATTCTTTCTAAAGAAGAGAAAGAAAAACAATGGGAATTTGTGGTAAAAATGTTCATGATTGGTCGAGATCTTATGCAGGGGAATCCTCGTTTAGCAGAGCTTGGTTTTGAGGAAGAAGCAGTTGGTCACCATGCTTTAGTAGCTGGTTTCCAAGGTCAACGTCAGTGGACAGACCATTTTCCAAATGGAGATTTTATGGAAACTTTCCTCAATACTCAGTTTGACTGGAATGGCATTCGAAAACCATTTGTATTTGCGACAGAGAATGATTCACTAAATGGTGTGTCTATGCTCTTTAATTACTTATTGACGAATACCCCACAAATCTTTGCTGACGTGCGTACTTATTGGAGTCCAGAGGCTGTTAAACGTGTAACAGGACATACTTTAGAGGGGCGTGCTGCAGACGGATTCTTACATCTAATCAATTCTGGCTCTTGTACATTAGATGGTACAGGTCAAGCTACACGAGATGGCCAACCTGTTATGAAACCATTTTGGGAGTTGGATGAAAGTGAAGTACAGGCTATGCTTGAAAACACAGACTTCCCACCAGCAAACCGCGAATACTTTCGTGGAGGAGGATTCTCAACTCGTTTCTTGACGAAGGGGGATATGCCAGTAACAATGGTACGTCTCAATCTTCTAAAAGGGGTTGGTCCAGTGCTACAAATTGCAGAAGGTTACACACTTGAACTTCCTGAAGATGTTCACCATACTTTAGATAATCGTACAGATCCAGGATGGCCAACTACTTGGTTTGCTCCACGTTTGACAGGAAAGGGTGCTTTCAAGTCTGTCTATGACGTCATGAATAATTGGGGAGCTAATCACGGAGCCATAACATATGGACACATTGGAGCAGACTTGATTACCTTGGCTTCTATGTTGAGAATTCCTGTCAATATGCATAATGTACCTGAGGAAGATATCTTTAGACCTAAAAATTGGTCCTTATTTGGAACAGAGGATCTAGAATCAGCAGACTATCGTGCATGTCAGTTGTTGGGACCACTACATAAATAAAACTTGTTTATATAGGAGGTGAACTTACGTCCCTCCTATCCTTTTAAAAATATTTGTTAAACAATTCACAAATAATTGAAAACGAATACAAAAAGTAATATAATGATGTTAAGTAAATAGCGCGAAGGCGCAGGAGGAAAATTATATGGCTACATTTTATGTTCCGGCAGTTAACCTTATTGGTAAAGGTGTTGTAAATGAAGTAGGTTCTTATATCAAGGAACTTGGCTATAAAAAGGCACTTTTGGTGACAGATAAGTACATCGAAGGCAGTGACATTTTGCCTAAGGTTTTAAAACCGCTAGATACAGAAGGAATCGAATATGTCATCTTTAGCGATGTAGAGCCAAACCCTACTTGTAAGAATGTCACAGATGGGGTTACTGCTTTGGAAGAGCATGGATGTGACTTTATCATCAGTCTTGGTGGGGGCTCTCCACAGGATGCAGCTAGTTGTATCTCTATCATAGCTACAAATGGTGGCAAACCACAGGATTATGAGGGACTTCATAAGTCTGCTAAAAAAGGCTTGCCAGTTGTGGCTATCAATACAACGGCAGGAACTTCCGCAGAAATTACCATCAACTATGTGATTACTGATGAAGAACGCAAGGTTAAGATGGTAATGGTTGATAAGAATAGCCTTGCTCTTATCTCTGTTAATGACCCGGAACTCATGCTTTCCAAACCTAAAGGCTTGACTGCAGCTACTGGTATGGATGCTCTGACTCACGCTGTTGAAGCTTTGGTAACACCTGGTGCTTATGATGTAACCAAGAAACTGTCTATTGGTGCTATTGAGCTTATCAAGGAATATCTTCCTCGTGCCGTAGCAAATGGACACGATATTGAAGCGCGTGAAGGTATGGTCAATGCCATCTTCCTTGGTGGTATGAGCTTTAATAATGCTGGTCTTGGTTATGTTCACTCAATGGCTCACCAACTCGGTGCAGTATATAACTTGCCTCATGGCGTGTGCTGTGCCATGCTACTACCAGTTATAGAACGTGAAAATGCTAAACGTGTACCAGAGGCTTTCCGCAATGTTGCTAAAGCATTAGGACTTCATGTAGAAGGTAAAGAAGATCAAGAGTGTGCTGATTATGCAATTGCTGAGATTGAGAAGCTTTCTGAGACAGTAGGTATTCCTAAGAAATTGACTGAACTTGGTATTGAAGAAAAAGATTTCGACTTTGAATACCTTTCTAAGAATGCTTTGATTGATGCATGTGCGCCGGGAAACCCATTTATGCCAACCCTAGAAGAAACGATTGATTTTTATAAAGAGTTGTTTTAGCAAGAGATTAGACGACAATGTGACAATTCACCTCTAATTATTGACATTTCAGGAAAAATCGCAGTAAAAACTGCACAGACTTCTTTAAATGTGCTATAAATGGTACATGGCTTGCTAATCCCTTGAAATCAGTGGGTTTTCAGTAGGTCAACTAAAAGTGAATACGAGATTGAATACGACTCTACTTTTAACTTGAACGGATGAAATCCATAAGCCGATCAACGACTTCAACACGTTGATTATCATTTATGTGGGTGTACATATCAAGGGTTGTTTGAACATTGTTGTGACCTAATCTGTCCGAAATGATTTTGGCTGTAATACCAGCTTCAAAGAGGAGAGAAGCGTGTGTATGTCTAAAACCGTGAGGCGTAATTTTTTTAAGCTCATTGTGTTTACATAAGAATCTCTTAAGTTTCACTTTCATAGTTGCAGCCAAAAGCCATCCCCCGCTGTTATTCGTAAAGATATAATTCGAATCATGCTTGTAAGGTACACCAGCCTGAAAATATTCTTTTATTTGTTGACGTTTCCAGAGTTTCAAAACATTCAGAGTTTCATCATCTAAGGTGATAACCCTCTTACTCCTTTTGGTTTTAGGATCCTGAACAGTTTGTTTTTTGCCAATTACGACAGCTGTCCTAGAAATGCTTAACCGTTTATTTTCAAAGTCAACATCTGACCACATGAGTCCGATAGCCTCTCCAGTTCTCAAGCCAGAAAAAGCTAGCAAGTGGAAAAAGGTGTAGTCTACAGGTTTAAGATTTGCTTTGGAAACTTTAAGAAACTCCGTTAGCTCGCGTTTTGTATAGTGGTTCTCTTTGGCCTTTAAGGGTCTATTTTTAGGCTTGATAATCTTATCTAAGGGATTTGACTTAATGATGTCAATAGAAGTGGCATACTTAAAAACACGGCTAATGACAGAGTAGTAATTTGTGTAGAGGATATAGCGATTACTTAACTGAATAGCAACCTTCTGACAATAAGCAACACTGATCTGCTGAAACTTCATATCTGTAAAATATAAGTCAATCATAACATCAAGTTTGTTCTTAATAAGCTGGTAGGTTGTGGGTTTTACAGTGTTTTTATAGCTTTCAAGCCACAAATCAGCGACTTCAGCAAAAGTAGGGTTTTGGAAATCTTCATTGTTTGAAAAACCATTTTCTTCAACATCTAAGAGTAGGTCACGTTCGGCTGCTTTAGCTTCTTTAATGGTTTTAAAACCACGGCGTGTTGTACGCTTTTCTTTTCCAGTAGCAGGGTCTATGCCCAGGTATGTTTGAAAGAGATATCTAGTCTCTCCTTTTTTTGTAATATATTTTTTTATCATAAAAAGTCCTTTCTTTTCGATTGCTTGCCCGCATAGTTGAAAAGGTGTAGAACTTATGATAAACTATAGTTGTATTTTTTTATCATCCTTTCCATTGCTTGCTAGATGGAAAGTTGAAACCTCACACTCAAAGTTTGGCGATGGAGAGTGTGGGGATTTTTTTATTGTACGATGATTTCACCAACAGGAATAATATCTTTCTGTTTTGAAGATTTAGCGATTAGGTCATATTGGTCAGCAGATTTTTCATAACCAAGGGAAAGAGTAGTATTATCGTCTGGTAATTTTTTAGCGAACTCAGATATAGACATACGAATCAAAGTTATTGCATTGTTTTGGTCATTAGTAGCAGAATTAGAATTAACTGCATCCAGAGATTCTTTTGCGCTATCCTTAGCCGTTCCAGTTAGCAGAATCATAATTGTATCATGCGGTTCGGATGAATCTGAATCGATTACATCGTTTTTAATTTTTACGCTTATTGCGCCAGTTGATTCAGGGTCTAATTTTGATTTAATTTCAGAGATTAAATCATCATATTTACTGTTATCTACTTTGGCTTTTGTGTTTGTAGAAGTAGTATTCTTTTGCTCCGTTTTTGGTTGCTCCGAGCTATCTTTTGTAGCTGATTGATTGTTAGAGCAAGCTACTAGAACTGTAGCACTAAGCAAGATAGCTGATGTTGTTAGTAGTTTTTTCATGGGTATTCTCCTTTATTTTATTTCTCTCTATACACACTGACAACTTCCCCAATAGTTCGGATGTCATCTTCTTCTGTCAGGTGGATTTCTTCATAGCTATTGTTGAGACTTTGCAAGTACCAACCGCCGTTATAGTCACGTTTCAGCTTTTTAACAAAGTTTTTACCATTGATTTGGAAAATGCCGATGTCGTTGATATCTACTTGATTTTTGACTTTGATAAAGAGCAGGTCGTTATCTTCAATCATTGGTTCCATGGAGTCGCCAGCCACCTTAGCGATAGTGTCATAATCTTCAGGGACGTCTTCGGCACGCAGTCTTACTTCCATGTGTAGATTGTCTTCTTGGAAAGTTCCGTGTCCTGCTGCAACCAAGCCTTCTACATAATCAGTAATGTAGTCCTCGCCATCTTGAGACTTATCAAAGATTGAGACAATCTTAGAGTTGTTTTGTTCTTCTAGTTGTTCCTTGGCATAGTCAAGGACTTTTTCTTGTTTAGGCTCCTCTAGCTGGTTGTAGATAGTTAGGATTTCAGGGTGTTCGTTTTGGGTAGGCAATAAGGGAGAAAATATCTCAGGTCTAATGCCCAAAGCTGAACAAATTTTTATAGCATTTTCAACATTAGCATTCATTATTCCTCGTTCTAATATAGAACGGACAGTTGAATAAGGCATACCATTTTCTTCTGCAAAAGATTTTACAGAACTATAACGAGAAAGAATTAGTTGCTTTAGTTTATCTTCGTTCATAGTTACCTCTCTTTCTATCCTTATTATAACACACGATTTTTCGTATGTCTATCAAAAAAATAAAGAAAAATATGATTTTTAGTGTTGACAAACACGAAAATTAGTGTTAATATTGTCTTAAGCTCAAATGAGCTTGATTTTAAAAACAAAAAACACGAAAAATCGTGTTAGAAAGGAAAGGTTATGCTGAATATTGATAAGGCACGCAAAGAAAAAGGTGTAGCAATTGTAGATATGGCTGATTTTTTGGGTGTAAGAGCTCAGACAGTAAGTGACAAAATTAGTGGCACTTACGACTTTAAGTTTACCGAAGCTCTTGCGTTACAACAAAAATTCTTCCCAGAATACGATTTAGGATATCTTTTCACTCAAGCAGTAGATACTGCTTAATTTAAAAAGTTAAAACACGAAAAATCGTGTTAGAAAGGAGAATGGAATGAACGAATTAGAAAGAACAGCCCTCAATGAGATATTGAGGACCGTGACATATATTGCAGAGAAGTTGGATGAACTAGATTCTAAGATTTCTTTGAACGATTCACAAGTTCTTGAGCATCAAGAAAATTGAGTTTCATTTCAAGGTAGTAGATAACACCATGAATATAATTTTTCAAGTCGGTGAGATTCTTGTCTGGATTTTTACGATAGTAATGTCCTTCGTCGTTTCCGATGTAGGTAGAAGCTAAGGCAAAAGTTTTAAGATCTTCATCTTCGATATAGTCTTCGATAACTTGCTTTAAAAGCATATTTGTTATTTTTTCTTTTTTATCAGGATTTGTAAGAATTGAAAAATCTTTGACGAAAAACTCTAAAGCTTTACGATAACCGATACCTGCAATAAGGTCAAGATGTTCTTGTTCTGCTTTGAGAGATTGAACGTAGATTTCCTTGCCGACTGGCGAAATCAATTCAAGATCATTGGAGATAGGTATGTCGCTAGGTAGCTGAGGCTTAACCTTTATGTGCGTCGTATCATAAGAACCGCCTCTGTCAAGTTCTCTAACAAACTCTTCAACCCAGTAATGATAACAACCTAAACAACGAAGCGTTACATAGATACTATCTGTCCCTGGCATTATTTCGTTATATCCTTGAGAAACTACTTGAGGGTTGGTAGGTTTTGAACAGTTTGGACAGATATTGTCTACAAATACCTCTTGTTTAAAATAAGAGTCTGTTTTCAATTCGATTCGCATATAAGATTTCTCCAATCGTTTTATTTTCATTATACCAAATTTAGAAAGGATTTAGAAAGTGAGCGAAAAAACATTATCAAATAAACTTAGTCAGATTGATCTGGAAATCAAACGATTTTTATCCGTTCCTTTAAAATTAAAAATTTTACGAGAATGTTTGTTGTACTTGTTCTTCAAAATGGCCAATGATACGACAGACATAACTGTAGAGAAGTCAACCGTGCATTCTAGTGATGGAATGGGCAAGATAGTCTATACAGTTACTGTATGTGACTAAATAAAAAGCACCTGACACGGAAAGATTTAAGGAGTAGGAAAATGACAGAAGACATCAGAGTTCACATGCCTTACGAGGTATTTAAAAACCTGCTTGTTAGAGCAGGCAGGATAAAGCGTGAAGAAGGCAAGCAGATAACTTGGACAAATTATACCGCTCCGTTTACAAAAGAGCAACGGAAGGAAATAGATGAACTTTACGAACAGTTCGCAGAAGATTGAAGGTGGAGTTTGTCATTGATATGTTTGTTAGCAATCAATAAACATTCATTAAGCCTATAAAAAATATATCTGGGTTCTTCGATTGTGTCTGGGTCATAGGACTGTTCTTCCAATTGCACATCCCAAATATAAAGTCCATCGGGGTGGGGATATCCAGCTTGATAACGTAGCGCATTTCTGAAATTGATGAATTTTTTTTGCTCTTCATCGCTATCTAAAAATAGATAGGTCTTATAAAAGATATCATCGAAGTTTGTGATGATATCTAAATCAATCGGAGGAGCATTGTCAAGTCTTGATTCTACGTATGAGACGGTTTTACCACTAATCGATGCAAAATTTTGAAAAGTTGAAATATATAAATCTCTATCCTGACTTAGTTGGGTATTTAAGAAATCAACCTTCTTTTCTTCGAGTTTGTTTTTATTTTCAATCTTTTTTTGCTGGTAAGCAAAACCGTGAATAATCAAATTCGTTAAAACAGTTGCACCAACAGAAATCAATGTTGTTGTAAATACTTCAGACATACAAATACCTCAGATAATATTTTTAAATCATTATATCACAAATAGAAAGGAGAACGGAATGAACGAACTAGGACTAATCATAGTAACAATCGTAAATGTAGTTTGCGCTGTCATAAATCTATTTTGCTTTATTAAAGACAGGATGGAATGATTTAGATTTAGAAAGATAATGAATTTGTCTGTTGGTCTTGACCTTGATAGTATGTGGAGGTTCGTTAAGGTAGTATGACAACTTTTCGAATGAGTATGGATTTAATTCTATTTCATCTTCAAATGGTGTAGAGTACCAATCTATGTTAAACAAGGTATGTGTACTACTAACCAAACCAAAAGGGTCTGATTTTATCTCAGGAAAAGCAGTAGCTGGATTAAATCCGTTGTCAAAAATTTCTTTTCCGTTTTTGTCAAACAGTTGGATATTCTTGATTACGACATTTGAGTTGGATTGGTTAGACAAAACAAAACTGTATTGATAACAGGAGTATTCGTTCATTCTCTTTTTACGGAATTTAGAAATACTCAATTTCACTCTATTGACTTTCAAAGAGTAAATCAAGCTAACAACACCAGTAATAGCACCAAGCCAAGCGGCAGAAATATTCAAAATATCAATCAAACTAAACATCCGAATTACCTCGTTTTTAATTTCATTATACCATAAACAGAAAGGAGGGAAAAATGAGACCAAGACGATATCCGTATAGTGGGAAAAGAAAAAAGCCTATCAATTTTCAGATAGACTCAGAAGAATTCAAGCGTCTTAGCTATGAAGCCATTCATGATACTTCAAGTATCGTATTTAGTGGCAGAAAGGTTACTATTAAAGGTCAATCCATTACTGGTGTATAAGTTCCGTCTGGTTCAAGACGGAGTGGTTTATTACAATCAACGTTGACTGTTCCATCTGGCAACATATCGTAATTGATTATCAATCCGTTAGGATAGAATGTTTCAACATATGTGTGTCCTGGACCTTTTTCGTGAACAACTTTAGTAACTTGTTCTTGAGGGATTCCAGTATTGATAGTCATCTCCATATCTTTTTCCTCCTTTTTATTGGAATTTTGACTAAAACGGTGAGAGGTCCTAGCCAAAATCATTATAGCAATTTAGGAGGATATTACATCAGTCTTGAGGCTGATATAGGAGGTTGAATGGAAGATAAAATCATCGAACTTGCTGATTACTTCATCAGCGAATCTACAACGTACAGAGAAGCTAAAATAGCGTGTGAGAAGCTATTTAGACAAGTCAGCCATGAGATAGAACTCAGGGCTATGGAAAGTAAAACAGTTTGACAACAACGCAAAAAAGCACCTAACAAAGTCAGGCGCTTACTAAAACAATTAAAACCATTATATCACAAAAATGCTTGCCCGCATAGTTGAGAGGATGTAGAAAATGGAAGGGATAACGTTACAATTACGATTGGACGGCGAAAGTGCTGAATTGTTCACGAATCAATTATTGGCCTTTGCTGAAAAGCAGGTCAAGGAGCAGTTAGAGAATGATCGTATGCCAATCAATCAACAGGCTTTGATGAAGAAGTTTGGCTTCACTCATGCCTATGTTAAGAAGTTAGAACGTAGAGGGTTAAGATTTCGTAAGCAAGGGAAAGATATTATGTATGATGTCAATGATGTTTATGAAATTTTGGAATTAGAGAAAGAAGTACGAAAATTAAGAGCATAAGGAGATAAAAATGTTTGAACCACCGATTTTAGACCAGCTGATGGGTGTTGGGGCCTTGCTGATTGGATTTGCAGGGGCTTGCCGTCATATCAAATTGCAGGAACAACGTAAGGAAGAAGAGAGACGAGAAGAGCAAGAATTTGCATCTATGATTATTCAAGGGTACAATCACGCATTCGAACGTGGTAGAGAGGATAAATGGCAAGAGATTCGCAAGAATATCCGTCGTCCATTTCCTGGCTTCACCTATGACAACGAACCGCCTGTAGGTTTACGACCAGAACCGTTGGCATTACCAGAACCACGGAGAGTACGATATGCAAATCGTATGGGATAGACAAGCGTGGGATTTATCCACTTGCAAGTGTAGAGAGAAGATGCGTGACTTAGAATGGCGCATATGCAACATGAAATCGATGATCTCAAGAAACAATTGCAACAGGAACAATCTTTGAGAAAGAGATTAGAAGCAGAAAAATTCCAACTGAAATTACAGAGGAAATGATGTACTTATGGAAGTGTACATGCGCAGATTGTGGACGTGAGTTTGATTGGTATGATAATTATCCACCTCTTGAATGTGTTAAGTGCGGGAGCGTGGAAATCAAAAATAAATTTAAAGGAAGGGCGTATGATTAAATGACTCAAGCGGAACGAATTAGGGAATATTACAAAGACCACCCTACTGCCTCATGTGATGAAGTGGCTGAGGTTGTCGGTACAACAAATAGTAATGTGAGGGCGAACTTGGCCAAAGACATCAAGGCAGGCAGATGCGTTCGCTTGGAAGATAAGTCATACGACTACTCGCCTTACTATAACCATACACAGGCACTCACTGAGTTGGTTGATTGGAAGAATGATACTAGACGTGAGTGGGTGGAAATGCTGACAAGAGCAGCAGAGAAAGAAACGGATAGCAACGTTATGCGTTTGCTAATCAAAGAAGCAAATAAACTAATGAAAGAGGTGACGAAGTAGATGGTTCGAAATAAATTGACAGATTTAACCAATACTCTTTTTGCCCAACTAGAAACATTGGATGATAGGGATCTTACTGCTGATGAATTAAAAGTGGAATTGCAGCGTTCAAAACAAATGGTCGCTATCTCAGGTCAAATCTTACAAGCAGGTCAATTGGCCTTGGATGCCGAGAAGTTCAAAGACAAGGTAGGTGAAGTCAATGCCCCGATCGCTTTGCTGGAAGGATGAGTACACAGAGTACATGAATGAAATTTGCCCTGGTCGATTAACTCCCGAAGTAACCAGGTTACTAAATGAGAAATTTGGGACGAATTACAACAAGACTCAAATCGGCGGTGTGCGTAAACGTCTTGGATTACCGGTTGGAAAAATCTATCAAGGTAAATTATTGACAAAAGAACAACACGATTACCTTGTATCGATCCAAAAAAATAAGATTTCTCGCGATGTCGCAAATGAAATGAACCGAAAATTCGGATTATCACTGACTGAGAAACAGATTAGGAATTATCGGAGAAGGAATAATCTACATAGTGGGTTGACAGGGAGGTTTGAGGAAGGTCAGACTCCTCACAATAAGGGGAAGAAATACCCCAATATGCCAAAAAACAGCGGGCAGTTCAAAAAAGGTAATCGACCTCCGAATTATGTACCTGTCGGAACTATCAACTACACAACAGACGGTTATCCAAAAGAAAAGATTGGAGAACCTAATCAATGGGTTTTGAAACATCGTAAAGTTTGGGAGGACCATCACGGGTCGATACCAAAAGGATACTCAATTGTTTTCCTGGACGGTGATAAAACAAACTATGATATTTCAAACCTGGCATGTTTATCTAAAAATGAAATCGCTAGAATGAATCAAAATCATTTATTCACATCCAATGCTGATTTGACTAAATCAGGTATTGGACTAACAAAACTTACAAACAAAATAAGAGAGGTAGAAAAAAATGGCTAGTTTATACGAACTAACAGGGATTTTTAAACAAATCAATGATATGGAAGGGCTGGACGAAGAAACAAAAGCTGATACCCTGGATTCGATTGATTGGACTGACCAGTTTGAGGAGAAAGTCGAAAATACGGTCAAGGTTATCAAAAATAAAGAAGCTGATAAGAAACAGCTCAAAGAAGAGATTGACCGTCTGACTGCACGATGCAAGTCGATTGATAATGACATCACACGGCTTAAAACTGGCTTGCAAGGTGCTTTTGAAATCACCGGACATGACAAGGTTAAGGGGTTGCTCTTTACTGTTTATTTAGCAAAAAATCAACCTTCAGTAGTTGTTGATGAGGATCTGCTGCCTAAAAAATATTTTGTGCAGAAACTAAGTCCAGATAAAGCAACTATCAAGGAATTACTAAAAGCTGGCAAGAATATTAAAGGTGCCACTTTGCAAGAAAGTAGAAGTTTGAGGATTAAATAATGGGTACTTTATTCGATCAAAAACCACGGGTAAATAATATAGATTTCCCAGGAGAACGGATTGTGTTGTATGCTCGCAATCTACGTGATGTGTATAGTTTTTTAACTTTTGAACAAGCTTTACAATGTATCGAACTAGATTTTAAAATCGACAATTATGATGTAAGAGATGAGCAAATGGAAGGGTTCGGACACTTACTGGAAAATCTTATCGAGGTAATAAATGACCAGAATATTAGCGATTGACCCAAGTAGCAATAAAATTGAAAGTTCAACAACAGGAATTGTCTTATTAGATAATGCGAGATTAGTCGATAGCTGGGTGGCTTCTTATGGTATGAGAGGTTTTGCTGATTGGTTTCACGAAGTTGGAACGAGCCTTGAGTTCGATGTAGTGATTGTTGAAGAATTTAGAGCAAGAGATAATGACAATTCAAAAGATAATAGCGTAGCAGAAACCATCGCTTATATTCAACTTTGTTATCCGGAAGCTATTCTTCAATTCAATGCAGGTTATAAGTCAGATATCCCAGATGATCTTTTGAAAATCTTAAGACTTTGGAAATTTGAAAAAAGTCATCATCAAGATATTCGAGCAGCAGCAAGACTAGGTCTATTCTATGCTTTGAGGAACGATGTGGAAGAAGTTATCCAAGATATCGGAAAGGTGGTGAGCGAGTATCACGATAAAGCTAAGAAAGTGGCAAGCTGAAGCGATTAAAAGAAGTGAACATTTATCTAATGGAATCTTTTTAGAGGCTCTTGGGGGCAGAGGTAAAACTATCTGTGCACTTGCTATTGCAAAACATAAAAAAGCTAAAAAAATCATCATCACAAACAATCGACTAGCTATTCTGAATGGTTGGATAGATGCAGTCAAGTTTATGAATTTTGATAAAGGTGTTGAGATTATCATCCAAACAGACAGGTATCTTCAAAATCTAATCAAAAAGGGGCATAAATTAGCCTGTGACGTGCTGATAATAGATGAGTGGCAGAATATGTCGAGTGATAAGCAGGTGGCCTTATATCGCAAAATAAAGCGAAAATACACGATAGGTCTTTCAGCGACGCCAATCCGAAAAAAAGGACAAAATTTCTATCCGCTTGAAAAAACGGTATTTAGTTGGGCAACCCCAAATAATAAATTTGACTGGCAAAAGACTCATGGGAAAATGGTCTATGATCCATTTAGTTATTCAAAAGAGAAGTGGGAAGACTTTAGAGATTATGAGAAATACATCTCAGATTTACCAAATTTCTTCCGCTGGGAAGAAATCGAAGAAATCGAAAATGCAGTTGAAAATAACGGATTTAAAACAAAGTTCTATCCCGTGACAGTTGAGCCAGGTAATCCCGAGAAACTTTCCGAGTTTAGAAAGTTAAATCTAGTAACAGTTGGAAATGATACGGCAATGGCCAAGCAATCATTTGGACGGTTGACTTTTGAACGCTACTTAAATCAAACAGGTGTAGAAATCGATTTTCCAAAAATAAAGCCAGTCAACGCCGATACGCCTCTGCTATTGAAATTAGATGGACTAATCGAACGAGCGCCACACGATATGCTGATTGTCAGCAAGTCTAAACAGATTGTAAATGTTATCCGAGAACGCCATCCAGATATTGGCATCTGGACAGGGGATATTCAAGACGGTCTTGATAATCAAGTGGTCGTTGCTACCAGTCAAGTTTTAGGTGTTGGAGTGGATGGCCTACAACACAAGTACCAAACTATTGTTGTTCTGGATCCTGTCGAAGAAGATTCTGGAGAGTATGATGACTATCGGCAATTGCTCTGGCGCATAACAGGAAGCCGTCAGCAACATGATGTAAATGTAATTGAATTTTATTATAAAGAAAGTTAAAAAGAGGAAAACAAAATGAATAAAAAAACTGAAATGATCGTATTTCGTAGCCGTAAAACCGGAGAATTTCTTGAATCTTACAAGGACCGTGGGAGCCTAGCCTTTCAAGCAGACTATTGCTGCATCACTCACTGTTTAAAAATCCCCCGTGAAAAATACGAGGGAAACAAAAAGACTTACAAGGCTCTCGCTGCAGCTTTTAACTGTGAAATTGTCGCAGTTGAAGCGGAATACAAATTGACCTATCCGAATGGCTCAGAAGTTGAACCTATCAAGCGTGACCGTTCATCAATTGAGGACATGATTAAGGCTATTATTGGAGGGCTTCTCTAATGGCATTTACACTTCCAGTAAATAAACCACGAGTTCCAGTGGATACTCCAAGAAATTTCTTTTTCTATGGAGCAACTATGAGCGGGAAATCTTACCTAGCTAACGAATTTCCCAATCCAATTATTTTGAACACGGATGGAAACGCTAGTGCAAATAGTGTTCCAGCAATCCAACTTGTTAACGAAAAGGACAAGAACGGTCATATCATAAAATCAGTGATTGAGCAGCTTAGTGAAATCTTACTGGCTCTTCAAACACAGAAACATACTTATGAAACAGTAGTAGTTGATGTTATTGACGATGTTATTGACATGATCAAAATTGCTGTATGTGGTGAATTTGATGTTAAGTCACTATCAGAAATCGGCTACGGTAAAGGTTATGATTATTTCAATCAAGCTTTGACAGAATTGGTTATTGATCTTAAAGCTCTGCCAATGAATGTTATCTACATCAGCCGTGAAATCACTGAATACAATGACGACGGAAAAGCAGTTAAGACTTTACCAAGTTTACGTGAAAAATATGTCAACCTCATCAATGGAAACTCAGACTTGATGATTCGGACTGAAAAACTTGGGAACAACTACAACCGAGAGGTTATCCGCAAACGTAAAACTTACAAATCTGACCAGATTGACGATAAAGCAATTTTGAAGATTTTGCAGACAATTGACGGTGCTGTTACTATGACAGCTACCAAATCAACAAAGAGCATAAAAAAAGAGGCACCTGAAAAAGTTGAAGTAGCTGCCGAAGATGATATTTTTTAAGAAATAGAGGAGAAAAAACATGAGTTTATATGATATTGCAAAACAATTAAAGGCTAACGGATATGATCCACGGAAAGACAAAGTTAACGGAAACCAGCATCTTCCCAGTGGTAAGTATCAGGTTATGTTAACAAGTGTTGAGGCCCGTATTGCTGATAGCAAATGGGAATCTATCAATTACGCCTTCGAAGTCCGTGATCCAGAAAATCCATTCAACGGTCGTACACAATTCATTGGCATGGGAACCCTTGTTGATTGGGTAAAAGACGGTAAGAATATGGACTTGACAAATATGGTTGAAACAACGGTCAAATTTTTCCAAAAAACTCTTGAACTAGCAGATGACAAAATGCGTGGTGCAGACCTTGAGGACAATAAGTCTATGGAAGAGGCTTTGAAGCGTAAAGCAGTCGGTACAAAATTTATCTTGATTATTGATGAATACACCAAACGTGACAAATCGACAGGTTACAATTATGATCTTGAAGAATATATTGGAAATAAAGTCGAAGCAACACCAGAAATTGATGATGATGACCTCCCTTTCTAAATAATAGTAAGTTTTGGGTCATTGATGAAACTGATGAAATATTAGGACCATTCAATACATTTGAAGACGCTTATCAATCGTTGTTATTTTATTTAAAAATGACTGAAGATGAATATCAATCAAATTATATGGCCCAAGAACTTGTTTATATTTACAAAGAGGAGAAGTAATCATGCCGTCAATGAAAGAATACGCATTGCAGTATCAAAAATTGGGATTTTCAGTAATACCCATCAATCCAAAGAATAAGATGCCTTTGATTGAATTTGCCGACAAGCCTGCCATGACTCCTGCCGAGATTGAAAACTTTTGGGACGGCTACCCTAATGCAAATATTGCCCTCAGAACCACAAACTTCTTTGTCATTGATATTGACAAGCACGGCAAGTCTAATGGCTTTGAGTCTTTGAAAAAATGGAAACATCTGGGTTTGATTGAACCAACGCTGCAAGCAAAAACGGCTAACAGTGGGAAACACCTCTTTTACTTCAAGCGAGAGGATACCCCTATCACGCAAATGATTAATTTCTTACCAGGTGTTGACATCAAAGCCCATGAAAACAATTATGTTTTGGTTGCTCCGTCAGCAACAGAAAAAGGGCAGTATGAGTGGGATCTGGAAAAGTCTAAGGAAGGGGGTACTATGGTTACTCCTTCAAAAGAATTAATCCAGGCTATAAAAAAACAGTATGGCGAAACTCATGGCTATAAGTATGATGGTAAGGATGGTCTTAGGGACTTAGCTAGACGTTCACATACTAGAGAACGAACACAGACTACAGATCTCTTTGAAACCATCTGCCTTGGCTTTGGTGGTGAGGGTGGGCGAAATGATAAACTAGCAAAATTCGTAGGTGGTCTATTATATAGAGCAGTTGATGATGAAGTAGTAATTCAACTTGCAAGACTGGCAAATACTAACAGTCGAAATCCTCTATCAGAAAAGGAAGTAATGCGTACTATTGAAAGTATGATTAAAAAGGATAGGAGGTGAGAGAAATCGGTGATGTAGTAAGTATAAATTCACAAGACAGAATGATCACAAATGCAAAAGGTGACATCAAAGCGAACAGCCCGATGAATGTACTTGTAGCGTTTAAAGCTGATGATCAACTAAGTATTTATTTAAAACACAATGATTTCTCCCAGGAACATGAACTCCTTAAAGATATCAAGATTGGCAACACTCTTTTTAAAAAAGGTGAGCTCCCTTCTAACTTTGATTCAGTCGTAAAAGTTTACTTTGAAAGTGTATTAGGTGTTGCTTTCTCAAACCAAGCGATGCTTGATGGCATGGAGACTTTCTTTTCAGAAAGATCATACAATCCAGTTGTTGAGTATATGGAGAGAGCAGCTAAAAAGTGGGACGGCAGAAACCGGATTGACCGCATGCTTCAAGTATATCTCGGCGCTGAAGATAACCCTTTAATTTCTAAAATTGCTCAAATGTGGCTAGTTGGTGCAGTTGCTAAGGTCTATGATCCCTACGTTAAATTTGATTATGTTCTGGATTTGGTTGGTGGCCAAGGAGTCGGGAAAACGTCCCTCCTTCAAAAGTTAGGTGGTGAGTGGTATACGGATGCCGTAACAGATTTCTCTAATAAAGATAATTACGACATCATGTTAAAAAGTCTAATTGTAAATGATGACGAAATGGTGGCCAGTAATCGGATGAGTTTTGCAGAAACCAAGGCCTTTATTTCTAAAACTAGCCTACGTTATCGTAAGCCATACATGAAGCGAACAGAAGAATTTGCCAAGAACTTCATCTTAGCCAGGACTACTAACCAAACAGAATACCTCAAGGACAAAACCGGTGAACGTCGATTTCTCCCGATTATGGTAGATAGCAAGCAACAAAAGAAACATCCAATGGAAATCGAGCCTGATACAATCGAACAAATTTGGGGCGAAGCTGTTACAATCTATCGCGCTGGTGCTGATTTGATGTTTGATGAAAATACAGAGGATGAATTGAATATCTACCGTGAACAGTTCATGTATCGTGATGAAGTTGAATTACAAGTGCTTGAATATCTTGATATGCCCGTCCCTGAAAATTGGCAAAACTGGTCTATTCAGCAACAACATCAATACACAAGTAAATATTTTGATAATAGTAGCGACTTTGAACCTGGTATCAAAAAACTAGATAAGGTCTCGACTCGTGAAATGATGTACAACTTATTTATGAGAAATTCAAATGATAGGAAACTTTCGACAAAGATAAACATGATCATGGATAATCATCCTGATTGGAAAAAAAGTGTTTTCCGGGCAGGTGGTAAAAGCACAAAAGGGTTCGTAAGAGTGAAAGATTCGGAAAAATCTAATCGGTAGCAATTAAAAATTTATCGGTAGTCATCGGTAGCAGTTGAGGGGTAGATCTGTAGCATTCTACCGATAAAACTAGACATCGGTAGCATATCGGTAGCAGTCTAACCCCTTGATATTACTGGCTTTTATTTAATATTTATATATAATGCTACTCTTCTACCTATATTTTTAAAAAAAGTATATAAAATAATAGTAATAATAGAGAAAGCCCATAAAATAAGGATTCTTGAAAAAAACTTTTTACTTTTTAGATTTTATCGGTAGCACGGTAGCAGTTTGAAAAAAAGAGGTAAAAATGACATACACAGTAACACTATATTTTGACAACATGGTAGATGAAACCCACTTTTTCAAAAAAGAGGGTGAAGCTGCCAAATGCAAGGCTCAGCTCGAGAGCAAGTATCGAGGTGATCGAATGTATAAAGTAAAGATGGAGGAGGTGGAGTAAATGACAAATATTAGATTACAAAATCCATATATGGATGAAACTATCAAGGTGAGAGAAGAATACAAACAAATTCTCAAAATGCTAGAATGGCTCGAACGAGGCAACATAGATTGTCTCCAACTAATTCAAATTGAACCAGAAGAAAGAATGATTACTATCAACCCTAAACACTTTGCAAAAGTTGATTTTTACGAAGTAGAGGAGGTGGGTGATGGTACAAACGCTTGAAGAAGGAATGAAGAATCAAAATAAACGCATAAAAATCCCTGCGAAAATCAGACCGTTCGATGTAGGTTATCGAGTAGTAAACAAACACGGTCAAGCGCTCGCTTTAAGAAATGGAGCAAGTATATTCGCTTTACCCTCACTGGCCGAAAAAGCGATAAAGAAAGAGTTTAGTAAAGATGACCCAGACTTTGACATTGAAAAACATTCAGTTGAAGAGGTTGCTGTTGTTAATTTAAGTAAATTTCATAGTTATTTTGAGGAGGTTGAGTGATGGAAGAAGTTATTATGGCTACGTTGCCTAACAAAGAATTGAACAGATTGATAAAAATTGAATTGACGGTCCAAACAATGATTGACCGTGGACTTATTGACGAAGAGCAGTTTAATAAAATTATGGATGAAGAAGAGTAAGGAGGTCACAGATTGAAACGATTCATAACAGTATGTATCCTTGTCTCTGCTGGATTAAACATCTGGCAGATGGACAGGATTCGAGATTTGGAAGAGAAGAAGCCGATGGTTATCTACAAGGTAGATAACGCAGGCGCTGAGATATTCGGTAAAGTCGTTGAGAAAGGACGACATGGGAAGTTGTATACTGTGACTATCAGAGATTACGGAATTTTTGTAGTCACAAGAGAGCAATACGATAAAGTGAAAGTTGGGGATGAGGTGATGTTATGACACCAGTTAGGAGAAAAATCGGTATGGCAAATCATAGTAGAAAAGGTTTGAAAATGAAAAAGCGTGTTCTTATACCATCAGAAGAGTTGAAAGTCTTTCTAAACGAAGGTAAGTCAATAAATTGGATTGCATCATATTATGGGTGTGATTGGTCTACTGTTAGAGCGAGAATCTACGAAAACCCAGAGCTTAATAATTTGTAAAACAAAAAAGCCAAGACACTCTCTGTCTCAGCTATAATTAACACAATATTATTATATCACAAAGGAGACAGAGAATGAATAAGGCTAAAGAGCTATTGAAAGAATTACAAGACCTTGACATGGACATCCAAAGCCATATAGATGAAATCAATGAGCTTGAGGCAGGTTTGCTCTCAAGTCCTAAGTGGGCCGATGTCAAAGTCCAAGGTGGCCAGACCAGAAAAGTTGATGATGTCTATACTCAGCTTATCGTGATGAAAGAGACTATAGAGCAGGATACTAAAGAGGTTATCGACAGAAAGCTTGAACTAGGTAGAATGATCAACAGGCTTAAAAATCCAAAGAGCAGGTCTATTCTCAGGATGACTTACATTACTAAGATGTATGTTGATGATATTTGTGACAAAATGGAAATCAGCAGAACAACTTTCTACACTTGGCGGAATATGGCTATCTCTGAACTGAATGAGGTTTTGGAGAGAATGGAACTAAATTGAACTTTACAAAACCGTACTGGAACAAATGATACTTGTTAGCACAGTTCTGATAATCTGTTAGAATGGTAGTATCAAGAATTGAAAAGAGAGGTCTCAGAATTGGTAGATGGTTACCTGAAATCAGGGTGTCGTAAAGGGCATTGAGGGTTCGAGTCCCTCCCTGTCATTTGAGTGTTTGTGTCCCAGAATGGGGTAGGCAGTAGGCTTAGCATTCATATATCACTCATTAACTTAAAAATGGTTGCAGAAGCGACCGAACCTCGCATGGTTGCGTAGCTACTTATATCCCGGGTAAGTTATAAGCTAGAGGGTTTGATTCCCTCAGAGGTTGTAATGACTACAAAAAATAAAAAAAGGAAAACTTTCAAATTGATTACTAATTAACACGCAAGGTAGTAGTCGTCTTGCAGGAAAGGTCGCACATCGTGTGGCTTTTTATTTTGTCGAAAGGTGGTGATGGAAAATTGAGTGGATTGAGAATAAAACAAAAGAGATTCGCAGATGAGTACATCATCTCAGGTAATGCGACGGAAGCTTATAAGAAAGCAGGTTATAGTGTTTCTAGCGATAGGGTGGCAGGTGTCGAAGGACATAAATTACTAAAGAATCCTAAGATTAAAAGCTATATAGATGAACGACTGAAGCAGCTTGATTCTGAGAAAATTGCAGATCAGCAAGAAGTCCTTAGTTATCTAACATCAGTAATGCGAGGAGAGACGCAAGAACAGACCTTGATAAGCATAGGAGAGTTAGGTCAAACGATTACGGATATTGATGTCGGAGCAAAAGATAGAATCAAGGCAGCTGAACTCTTAGGAAAACGTCATAGGCTTTGGACAGACAAGGTAGAGGCAGACGTTTCTGGAACGGTGGTGTTTGCAAATGAGTCAGACATACCAGATTAAACAAAGTGATATTGTCATCGACCTACCTAAGACAGTAGGAGCAGGGTACGGACAGTTCTGGCGTTCAAGAAATCTTTATCGTGTAGTCAAAGGGTCTCGTGGTTCGAAGAAGTCCAAGACAACTGCTTTGAACTATGTTACCCGTATATTGAAATACCCGTGGGCTAACTTGCTTGTCATTCGTAGATACTCAAATACAAATAAGCAATCAACTTATACGGACTTTAAGTGGGCAGCTAACCAACTAAAAGTCGCTCATAAGTTTAAATTCAATGAGTCCCTGCCTGAGATAACTATAAAAGCGACTGGCCAAAAGATTCTGTTCCGTGGTTTGGATGATGAACTCAAAATCACATCTATTACAGTTGACGTTGGTAGTCTTTGTTGGGCTTGGTTTAACATATCAGACCAAGTAAAACCTCTTGAATTCATGGGAACCCCTAACGTAAAGACGAGGGCAATCATGAGCGAAGTTTAATTGATATTTTTAGTCGGAAATGGTATAATTAGGTTATCAAATAAAAAGAGATAAGAAGGTTATATCATGGAATGGAAAGATGTAAAAGGCTATGAAGGTTTATATCAAGTAAGCGACCAAGGAGATGTAAAATCTTTAAGGAAGCAATCTGGAACGTGTTATAGAAAAGAACGTATCCTATCTAAGAACCGTCTTACTAAAGATGGTTATAATCAAGTAAGATTAGCAAAAGACGGGGTGCAAAAAGATTTTCGAGTAAATCGTTTGATAGCACAAGCCTTTATACCTAATCCAGAAAACAAACCGACAGTAAATCACAAAAACGGAAACAAATTAGATAATCGTGTTGAAAATCTAGAATGGATGACACGAGAAGAAAATATGCAACACGCCTATGATAATGGATTAAAAAAACCTACACGAGGTCCTTTTAATGCACAGGCTAAGTTATCCGAAAGTGATGTTAGATATATAAGAAAACACTACAAGCGACAAGATAAAACGTTTGGGACTGTAGGTCTTGCTAAAAAGTTCGGGACCACACCTAGAGTTATCGGTCTTATCGTTCGAGGTTTATCTTATAAGAATGTTGATTAAAAACGTGCAACGACTATCGAAACAAAGAAAAGGCGTCTTTAAGATGTCTTTTTTAATGGAGTAGAGTAGGGTTCAAGTGAACCCGAAGCGGGAGGTACTCTTTGTAAAAGAGTAATGATATAGTCTGAACTCTATAGAAATATAGAGAGAATATATGGAAACGATATATTCGTAACAAATTGTGAAGAAGCGTACCAAATTGAAACTGAAGACAAGTTCAGTACGGTAGTTGAGTCTATCCGTGGTAGTTTAGACGTACCTGATTTCTTTAAACAAATCACGGTCACATTTAACCCGTGGAACGAGAGGCACTGGCTCAAACGTGTATTCTTTGATGAAGAGACGAGACGAGCTGACACATTCGCTACTACAACCACTTATAAATGCAATGAGTGGCTTGATGAAGTCGATATCAAACGCTATGAGGATTTGTATCATACGAACCCCAGACGTGCGAGAATCGTCTGTGATGGCGAATGGGGAGTTGCTGAAGGTTTAATATACGAGAATGTAACTGTCAAGGATTTCGATAAGGATGAATTACTACAAGATTCAGCTAATAAATTATGTATCGGTCTTGACTTCGGTTTTACTCACGATCCAACTGCTTTGTGTTGCTCGTTGATAAATGATACGACGAAAGAGATTTATGTCTTTGATGAGGCGTATAAAGTCGGGTTGATAACCAAAGAAGTTGCGAAAATGATAAAAGACAAAGGTTATCAACGCTCACAAATCATTGCCGATAGTGCTGAATTACGACTGATTGAGGAACTAAGGTCAGAACACGGTATAACTAGAATTAAAGAGAGTCGTAAAGGTAAGGATAGTATTATGGCAGGCGTGTCAAAGTTACAAGGATACGCTATTTATGTGCATCCGGATTGTAAAAACATCATGGATGAATTTTATAGCTATTGTTATCAGCAAGACAAAGAAGGAAACTGGTTGAATAAACCAGAAGATAAAAACAACCACTTGATGGATGCTTTGCGTTATAGCCTTCAATGTATCGAAGGTGGGAAAGCAATCGTCCGCAGGCGGTCAGATTTTGGTCTATAGAGAGGAAAGACATGTACCAATATTTAACCTATCCAAGAGATGGATATGATGAGGGTTCTTTGAAGAAAGACCTGATTTATAAATTGATAACGAAGCATAGCACTGAAGGCTCACGTTTGAAGAAACTTAAAAGCTACTACATGGGCGAGCATGCTATCTTAAACCACAAGAGACGCAACGAGAACGCACCTAATTATAAGACGGTAGCCAATCATGCCAAGGATATTGCAGACACGGCTACAGGCTATTTCATGGGCAATCCTATCAAGTACAATAACACTGCTGAAGGTGATATTGATGAACTACTTATAGCATTTGACGGTGCTGAGATTGACCAAGTAGATGCTCAGAATGCTTTGAACATGGCTATTTATGGTCGTGCTTATGAGTACATCTACGCTAAAGAGGGATTAACTGAATTGGACTCAACTAGTATTGATCCAGAAAATACCTTCATGGTCTACGATGATAGCATTGAGCGGAAGCCCTTGTTTGCGGTCTACTACTATCAAGTCAAGGACGATACGAAAGATACTACTAAGTATCAAGCAGAGGTCTTTACAGAGAATCTGCATTATCACATGGTGCTGAGAAGTACAGATTCAGGAACGACTCAGAACGAGCAAGTAGAGCCTCATAACCTTGGCCAAATCCCAATTATTGAGTATCGCAACAATCACTTTGCAATCGGCGACTACGAGCAACAGATGAGCTTGATTGACGCTTATAATTCCTTGATGGGTAACCGTGTCAATGATAAGGAGCAGGCAGTAGAATCTATTCTTGTTTTGTATGGAACACAGTTAGCAGACACACCAGAGGACGCTGAGGTAGCGATGAAGATTCTTTCTGAAGAAGGTCTTTTGGAATTGCCAGGAGATAGTGCAAGAGCTGAGTTCTTGAAGAATACGTTAGATGAAAGTGCTACTGAAATCTTGCGCACAGCTCTGAAAGAGGATATCTATACATTCAGCCATGTGCCTAACTTGACTGACGAGAACTTCGCAGGGAATACATCAGGGGTAAAATAGTTGCCCTCCTCAAAGGTAACTTTGAGGTAATAAATCGGGTTAAAATTGGAAGGCGCAAAACAGTAATAACCTAGATATTTATATTCTGTTATGGTATAATAAGAGTATAATAATCTAGGAGAAAATGAATGATAAAAGATAAAATGCACAAACATCTAAATCAAGTCTATTACTCTATGTTAGCAAGATGTTATGATGAAAAACATTGGGCTTATAAATGGTATGGGAAACGTGGAATAGGTGTTTCTGATGAATTTAGTGATGTAGCTAAGTTCAGAAGTTGGGCAATGCAAAACGGAGTAGAATTCGGTTTGCAATTAGATAGGATAGATAATGACAAAGACTACTCACCAAGTAATTGTAGGTGGGTTCCTGAACATACAAATAAACGTAATCGTTCTGATAACGTTAAGTATAAGGGATATATCTTGAGAGACTATCTAAAAAAATTATCTGAAGAAAACAACATTTCTTTTTCAACTCTTGTCTACAGATATTATCGTTCCATAAAACGAGATGATATAATCGTTAATGATGAAACAATAGATGATATCTTATTGAATTATAAAAAATACGATTTAAGACAATTTTCAAAAGGTGTGGACATGTCTGGTAAGACAATTGTTCGAGATGAAAAAGGGAGATTTGTGACATATTACTGAAGCTAATCAATTACCACTGCTGGTAGAAATATCAGTAAGGTTTAACGACTAGATAGAGTAAGCTAAGTGAGAAACGATACATAGTATCGTTTTTTTATATGCAGAAATATCCACGAAATCCGACACCCTGATAAGGGTGAAGAGATAGTCTGAACTTACGGGAAACCGTAAGAAGTAGAGGATAAAGAGCCTCTACGGTAACAAAATTGAGCTATGGAATTTAAGCTGATGGGCCTTGAGATGATTACCAAGACCAAGGAAGCGAACTACAAGCGTGGATTGCGTCAACGGATTGCGATTTTTGCTCATTACTTGGGTATGAAGCAGATTGCACTAGAGTCCCATTCAATCGTTCCACAATTCAGCCGTGGTTTACCTAAGAACTTACTGGAAATCTCTCAGATTGTGAATAACTTGGAAGGCAAAGTGACCAATAGGCTGCTTATTTCTCTCTTGCCGTTTGTGGAAGACCCTGACGCTGAACTGGAAGCTTTGGAAGAAGAGAAAAAGAAGAACATGGAAGACATGCCGATGTTCAACCAAGACAACACGAAACCCGAAGATGAGGTAGCAGATGAAGAATCAGGACTATTGGGCGAAGAGGAAAGCCAATCTGATTTACCAGCAGATGGACAAGGCCGAAAAGCAGGCAGACAAGTTCGATAAGATCTATCAAGAAGCTAAGACTTACTTGGATAAGGAAATCAATAAGATTTTTGATAAGTTCCAACGTGATTATGGTTTAAGTCAGGTAGATGCTAGACAAGTCTTGAAGAACATGAAAGACAAGAAGGACCTGAATGAACTTCGCAAGGTGCTTGAAGCAAGACCAAATGACCCGAACATCCAAAGGCTACTGGCTGACTTAGATAGTCCAGCTTATTCTTTCCGTATGAAGCGTCTAGAGCGTTTGAGCGACGATTTAGATCGTATGCGTGAATCTATCTATCATTCAGAAAAGACAGGCTCAGACGCCTTTTACAGCGACCTGATGAAGGATAGTTATTACAAGGCTACATTTGACCTGCAACAGCAGACAGGGTTGGCATATGGCTTTTCTGGTCTGCCTGAGAGCGAGATAAAACATCTACAGTCTTTTAGTTGGGTAGGAGATGGAAGCACCTACTCTACAGACATCTGGAAGAATACAGGAAAGCTTACTTCCAGCATAAAAGACGAACTCCTCATGAGTCTAATGACTGGCCGAGGAACACGAGAAACTGCACAAGCAATTGCCGAGAGGTTCAATGTAGGTCAGAATGATGCAAGGCGTTTGGTTCGAACAGAATCAGCCTTTTTTCACAACCAGATGGAACTGCTCAGCTATGAAGAAGCAGACATAGAAAAGTACATCTTTGTGGCCGTCTTAGACAAGCGTACATCACGCATTTGCCAGGAGCATGACAATCAGGTCTATGATAGGGACAAGGCTGTCCCTGGCGTCAATTGTCCACCTATGCACCCGTGGTGTAGGTCTACTACTGTCGCATACGATGAGGACGCAGACTATAGCAAGCTGAAGCGAAGAGCAAGGAATCCAGAGACAGGTAAGACCGAGCTAGTACCTGCTGATATGACTTATAAAGAGTGGTATAGCAAGTATGTGACGGAACCACGAGAACGAGAGCTAAGTGGTAGGCCGTTTGGAGCGAATCTTGATTATGTACGAAGCAATGAATTTGTTGACAAATTAAAAAATCATCCAAAGACCTCACATCTATCCGAACCTATCGCAAGAGTTTCAAGACAGATGTTGCAACATAGGAATGGAACCCCGTTTGAAGATTATTATTTGCTTAATGCAGATACAGGAAGAGTTGTTGCGTTATCAAATAAAGCCAGAAAAACAAAAGGTGTAGTTTATAACGAACAGGTCAAAAAGGCTTTTAAAGAACAATCTGAACAAAGTCTTATTTCGATTCACAATCATCCATCTGGTTATCCTCCTTCGCTCAGTGACTTTGCTTCCTTACAACAACGGCATAAAAATAATACTGTAAAATATGGTCTGACTATAGGGCATGATGGAAGCGTTTATTGGTATTCAAGACCTAACAAAAGGATTCCACGCAGTGCACAAGAACAATATATCAATAGAATTGATAAATTTAAAAAATTGGGTTATAATGAGAGCATAGCACAAGAAAAAACTCTTGAATTATTATCCGAAGTGTTCGGCTTTGAATTTGGAAGGATTGAATGATATGGCTAAAAAAGATATTTATGATTGGCCGGAAGGCGAAGATGACAACATTGACTTTGATGCCATCCAGAAACAAAATAAGAATAAAACTGTTGAGGACTTGGACCGTGAATGGGAAGAATACCTCAAAACATTAAAACTAGAATCAATTTAAACAAGCACCTAGAACAATCTAAGTGCTTTTTTCGTACTCAGAAAGGAAATTTTAATGAACAAGTATAAAAAATTGATAGAGTTGATTGAAGATAACGGACTTGAAATACAATCGAAGGAATGTTACGACTCACGGAGTGCTTGGACTGGAAAAAATTTGTGGATTGTTGATAAGAAAGAACGAAATAAAATTTTTGATTTATCGGGTAACGGCTATTGTTTTAACGACCAATCGGTCGATAAAGCTATTGAAAAAGTTGAAAAGTATTTGTATCTAAAAAACATGGATACTTTTGATGCTTTCAAAGAATGGGTGGACAAGAATGCTAAGCCTCGAAAATGATGAATAGAAAGGAGCGAGAAATGAAATACCGTAAAAAGCCAGTAGTGGTTGAAGCCGTGCAGTTTTTAGATACAGAAGAAGCTATAGATGAGCTATGTGATTTTGGTTTAGACCCAGTACGGATTGACTACGCTGATTTAAGCAATCCCCTTTTAAAAATCGAAACGCTTGAAGGATTGATGATTGCGACCGAAGGGGATTATATCATTAAAGGTGTGCAAGGTGAGTTTTATCCATGCAAACCTGACATCTTTAAAGAAACATATGAAAAAGTAGAGGAGTAAGATATGTTCATCTGGGATTTAGTATCAATTTTATTGGGTTGGATTATATTTGTTGCGTTAATTTTGTTCGTAATAATTAAATTATTTGAAGTAATTTCAACAGTCATTTCAACTCTAAAAGTCGGAATTGAATACAGAAAGAAACTGAAACAATTGAAAAACAAATAACCTAACCGTATGGAATCCCGTACGGTTTTTATATTGTCCAAACTGTACCGATGACATTAAAAGCTGTACTGTTCCGTCGCCGGACGTAAAGCGAGATTATCGAGTGGCGACGTAATCGCTGGAGGACAATTATGTCAGAAGAAATCAATGCAACTGTATCTACTGAATCAACTGAGACTGTCGACACTCAAGAAAATGTTGATACAGTGCAAGAAGAAAAGCACGAACGAACTTTCACTCGTGCTGAAATCGGTAAGATGCTATCTGCCGAACGCTCTAAATGGGAAGCTGAGCAAGAAGCCAAGGAAAACGAAGCTAAAAAGCTTGCTAAGATGAACGCTGATGAGAAACAGAAATATCAGTTGGATCAGCGTGAGCAAGAACTAGCTGACCGTGAAAAGGCTATTGCTCGCAAGGAATTGACCGCAGAAGCTAAAGCAATGCTAAGTGAACGTGACTTACCTGTTGAGTTAGTGAATGTAGTTGATTTGACAAGCGCAGAGACGGTATCTGAGTCTATTACCTCTATCCAAAAAGCATGGGAAGAGTCAGTTCAGAAGGGAGTTTCTGAGCGTATGAAAGGTAGTGCACCTATCAAGAACGCACAAACAGTTCAGCAAGAAGTCACGGAAAAATGGCGTAAAGACTTCTTGTAATAAAAGAAAAGAGGAAAAATAAATGGCATTTGAAGAATTAAACACAGCAGAATCACGCAAGAAACATCTAGGTATTATTGAGGATGTACTTGCAGTAAATTCATATTCAACACCACTTGTGACATCTAGCGATGCAGTAACATTGCAAGGTCGCTCTTTTACAGTAGCAACTGGTAACACAACAGAGTTGAAAGACTACAAACGTAACAAAGATAACGAATTTGACCACGTTGAAGTTGAAGAAAAGGTTTATACTCTTGATGAAGAAAAATATTGGGGTCGTTTCGTAGACCAATTGGATGAACGTGACTCTAATGGTCAAGTAAATATCAATTACGTTATTGCACGTCAAGCAGCAGAAGTAGTAGCTCCATATCTTGATGAACTACGTTTTGGTGCAGCGCTTGGTAATGTTAGCGACAACGTTACTATGGGCAAAGAAGCAGGAGCGAACAATGCATACAATGCAATTCTTGATGTCTCTGAGAAACTTGATGAGCTTGGAATTACAAAAGAGCGCTTGCTTTTTGTAACACCTAAATTCTACAAAGCGATCAAGTCTGAAATCGTTCGTCTACCACATGGTGACGCAGATAAGAAAGTCCTTGGAAAAGGATATGTTGGTGAATTGGATGATTACACAGTCTACAAAGTACCTTCTAAATTCTTGAAAGGTGTTAATGCCCTTGCTACTGCTCCAGGTGTTGTCACATCTCCAGTGCAAGTAGACAATACTAAGTACAACGATAACATTCCAGGTCGATTTGGTGAATTGGTAGAGCAATTGCTTTATACTGGTGCATTTGTTCTTGAACACTTCAAGAAATATATCATTACTATCGCAGAATCTAAGCCTGTTGCTAAACCATCTACTCAAGGTAAAGTTGTAAACCGTGCTAAAGCGTGGAAGACTGGAACAGCCTATAAAGAAGGTGATACAGTAACGCATGAAGATAAAGTCTATGTTGCTATCAAAGACATCACTAGCTCAACCAATGCACCAGGCTCTGACTCAGCTAACTGGAAAGAAAAAACTGGTAAGAAATAGGTCTTAGTTATGAAATTTAAAGTCAAACAAGATTTCTATGATTGGGAATCAAATGTGAAACGACTGGCAGGGGAGGAACTTGAGATTACTGAGGATCGCTATGCTGAGCTGGCAAACAATTTTGCCAGCAACGGTGTCGCTATCTCAGATATTCTTGAGGAAATTCTCCCTGAATCTGAGTTCTTAGAAGAGGATTGATATGTCTATAGAGTTGCTGAAGAAATTAACAGGCGAAGAAGATACTCAGCTTCTCATGTTGCTCCAAACGAGGGCTACGAATCTTATCTTGTCAGAGACGAATCGCACATCTTTGACACCAGCTTTAAGTCTCTTAATACCTGAGGTTGCTATCGAGCTCCACAATCGATCAGGAGCGGAAGGAGAGCATTCCAGAACCGAGGGTGGTATAGCAGTAGTCTACGGAGAAAACGGCCTGTCTACGGGTCTTCTACAGCGAATACGCATGCACAGATTAGCAAGGGTGGCAGGCCATGTTTTTGAAGCAGAGTAGACTGAAACCTTATCCAATGCGACGGTTTGAAAAGACTATCACAGAGGAAGGTGTCGCAAAAGAAGGGTATGCCAAGGAAGCTGAGACAGTCCGCCTTGAATTGTGGCCAGCTAGTAGTAAACTACAATCTGAATTGTATGGTGAGCGTGTCAACGACATTTTGAACGCAAATGCCAACAAGTCAGCTACTATCAAAGTAAAGGATGGTGTGTGTATCGATAGCCCAACAGAAGTAACTCATAGGGTTATTTCTAAAAAAGTCTACACACATCATCAAGTTTTGGAGTTAGAGCGTGTCAGAGCTACTAGGGGCAGATAGGCTTATAGCTAAATGTAGACGATTGGCTAGCAAAAAAACTGGCGAGGATATCGTCTTACGTGCGGTACACAATGCTGCTAAAAAAGTTGTCCAAGCTGATGCAAGAAGACTCGTACCAGTTAGAAATGGAGAACTTAGAACTAGTATCAAAACTAGAGCAAAAATGGACGGAGATAAGGCTATAGGCGAGGTTTACACAAATCTACACTATGCTCCTTACGTTGAGTTTGGAACAGGACCCAAGGGTCAGGCTAGCCATTCTGGTATTTCTCCGGAGGTCAGCGTGTCTTATCGGTCTAGCCCGTGGTATGTGCATGAAGACCAAATCAATGTAGGACCGTACCATTTTCAAAAGATTGGGGAGTTTTACAAGATGTATGGTCAACCTGCCCAGCCTTATCTTTATCCAGCTTTGAGAGACAATCAAGAGCGTGTGTCTAAGAATATTTCGAATTATGTGCGTAGAAAGATAAGAGAACAAATATAATGATCAATATCAAGCCTGTTATTTATAAAGAATTGCAAAAGGTTGCAGATAATGTGACTGATACTTATCCTAGCGATTGGGAGACTTTCCCAGTCGTTATTTTTTTAGAAGAACAAAACAAGCCGGGTGATTGGTTTGACGACAAGGAACAAAAATCTTCTATCCGCTATAAGGTGGATATTTTTGACGATACCAGCACTAGTGAGTTAGCTGTTAAAATCAATCAGATTTTTGAGTCTTTAGGTTTGCGAAGAACCGACTGCCAAGACGTGCCAGACCCGTCTCATTTGAGACATAAGGTCATGCGTTTTGAAGGTGTCGTTGACTTACACTCAGAGCTTGTTTTTCAATTTAGAATGGAGAATTAAACATGTTAGCAAATGGAATTACGTTAGCTTATAGCAAAACAAAAGGTAGCTATATTAAGCTTGTTGGATTGAAAGAAGTACCAGAATTTGGTATTGAACCTGAAAAAGTAGAGAATACTACTCTTGAAGATAAAGTTAAGAAGTATGAGTTCGGTATCGGTGATGCAGGGGAATTGGAATACAAATTCTCTTACAAGAACGACGGAGAAACTGCACCTTATCGTGTATTGCGTAAAGCGGCAGACAATAAGGAAAAACTCTTCTTTGAACAGACTTACCCAGACGGGACTAAAGTTCATTTTGAAGGTCAAGTATCTGTTAAGCTTGGCGGTGGCGGTGTCAATGCCGTTATCGAGTTTACCCTTAAAATTGCTTTACAGTCAGAGTTGGAATTTACAGACGGTCTTGGAGGTTAATTAAATGGCGTTACCTTACTCAATTTGGAAGATTAGCGATGAGAAAGAGTTGAAACTACGACTTTCATCTCATCAAGCAGCAAAAGTTGAAGAAAAAATCGGTATGAACTTACTGAAAATCTTCATGCCTGAAGCTGGCGAAGAGTTTCCTTTGCCTCCTTTGAAAGTTGTGTTGCTCTTGATTCATGGGGCTTTGCAAAAGTATGAGAATGGGTATTCTCTTGAGGATGTCTATGATCTATACGATGAATATGTAGACAACGGTGGAGACCAAACAACCTTCATGACAGAGGTGTTGATGCCACTCTTTGAAGTATCGGGTTTTACTCCACGAGGAAGCAAGGACAAGAAAGCTTCCAAGAAGAAAATGACAGTAGTCGAGTAATCTTAACGGTAACGCAGATTATTGAGAGGCTTTATCCTATGTTTTTGGACATCGGGGGTAAGCCTCTTGATTTTTGGGATTTGACGGTGCTTGAAATCAGAGAAATGATCGAAAGTTACAACCGTGTCAAAATCCAAGAGCGTAAAGAAAAGATTATTGACTCATACAGACTTTCGCAGATGATTTCCAATCACGTTTCTTTATTGTTATCCAAGGATGCCAAAGTTTTTGAGTTCTGGGAATATGCGCCTGAGTTGTTTATAGAGGAACAACAAGCGGTAGAGCGAGAACGACAAAGACAAGCGCTTTTGTTGCATAAGGAACGGATGCGTGATTTTGCAGAAAGACATAATCGAAAAAGGAAGGGGGAAGTAAATGGCAACTCTTGACGAATTGAAAGTCATGATTGACGCTGAGATAGCGCCTTTCAGGAAGAAGATGAAAGAAGTCGAGAATCAGGTCAAAGGAACATCTGACCAAGTGAAAAATGCCACTGCCAAAGTTCGTGAACAGTCGAACTCTATCGGTAGTGCATTTGGCAAGCTAGCTAAGTTTGCTGGTTTTGCAATCCTTGCTAAGAAATTGCTTGATGTTGGGATGTATTCAACGCAGACAGCTCTTGAAGTATCAGCGTCTATGAACCAAATCAAGCGCCAGATGGGCGAGAGTTCGCAATCTTTCTTAAAATGGGTTAACGATAACGCCAATGCTATGAATATGGGGGTGGGTGAGGCGACCAACTACGGTGCAGTCTACTCAAACCTATTCTCGGGATTTATCAAAGATACGGATAAGCTAAGCGCCTATACTGCTAAGATGTTGCAGACATCGGCAGTTGTTGCTGAAGGTTCAGGGCGTAGCATTACAGACGTTATGGAGCGGATTCGCTCAGGTTTGCTAGGGAACACGGAAGCAATTGAGGACCTAGGAATCAACGTCAATGTGGCTATGATTGAGTCCACTGAAGCCTTTAAGAAGTTCGCAAACGGACAGAGCTGGCAACAGTTGGACTACCAAACCCAGCAACAAATCCGCCTTATGGCTATTCTGGAACAGGCTACAGCCAAGTATGGGAATACCTTGTCTAATTCTGTAAATGGTCGTATAAGCCTGTTTAAGTCGCTGATGAAGGACGCAGCATTGAACCTTGGTAACTCTATGTTACCGATTATCAATGCGATTATGCCTGTCTTGAACTCTTTTGCTATGGTTTTGAAGAACGTTACGGCAAAACTTGCGGAGTTTATCGCTTTAATGTTCAACAAGAAAGCAACAGTGAAAGATGGTGTCGGTGGTGCAGTTGGAGACATGGGTAACGCCATGAAAGACGCTGCCGGCGGAGCAGGAGACCTTGCTGACGCGGTAGACGACGCTGGAGATTCAGCAGGAGGACTTGCTGATAACCTTGGAGACTCAGCCAAAAACGCCAAGAAGGCTGCTAAAGAATTGCTTGGTCTAATGGGATTTGATGAGATTAATATCTTACAAAAACCAAAAGATGACGATGCAGGCGGTTCTGGAGGTGGTGGCGGAGGCAAAGGTGGTAAAGGAAAGGGAGGCGGTGGCGGACCTTTCAAAGACATCTTGCCAGAAGTCGAGTTGACCGACATGGACAACCAGTTCAAGAGTATTTTCGATGGTCTTGGAGATAAGCTAAAAGGGTTGTTTGACCTCTTTAAAAAAGGTTTTGATGCAGCCTTTAGACCAGAAGGTATTGAACGCATTAAGACCGCCTTAGACCAAATAGCTAAGACACTAGGAGAAATCGCCACTGACCCAAGGGTTGTGAATGCCTTTAACCGAATGGCTGATAAAATCGCTTATGCTTTAGGGCAAGTGACAGGCTCAATAGCCACTATCGGTTTGGGTATTGATGTTTTACTTGCTGAAAGTATTGCAAACGGTCTTGGAAGGCAAAAGGAACGCATTATCAGGGCGCTAGTTGCTTTGTTTGATAATATTGGTAACATTGCAGAGGCAGTAGGAAACATCGCTCAGGCCTTTTCTAGTGCTTTCTACGATGTTATTACCTCAACTGGTGCGGTTCGTATCGGTAGCGCTATTGTGTCAACATTTTTGAGTTTGAGTTCAAAAGCTGTTGAGATTGGAAGCAAACTTGGTGGTGATTTATTCAAGGGCTTAGAACGCATTGTGACAGATAACGCTCCGAAATTATCAAGTTCTTTACAGGGAGCTTTAGATGCAATTGCTCCAGTATTCGAAACAATAGAGAAAGCAGTAAACCGTTTCGGAGATGCATTTAGTCGTGTGTATGATGAGCATGTTAGCCTATTTATAACAACTCTTTCTAGCGGTATTTCTCAGATTGTATCAGTCTTTCTAGATAGTTTTGACAACAATGTTACTCCAGCACTTCAAAGATTCTCAGATGGATTTGAAGATGTCTATAACAATCATATCGGTCCAGCAATTGATTCTTTAAGCCAAGCTTTTGGAGGACTGGTTGATGTTCTCAAACAAGTCTGGGAAGATAATATGCAACCTTTTGCTGAGTTTTTAGCTGATACATTCGGTATCAGCATTGGTGAAGTTGCCGATGTGCTAGGCGGAGCTATTTTAGAGGCTTTAAAAATTCTAGCTGATACAGTAAAAGTCGTTAGCGATGCTTTCGTTGCTTTTTCTGATTGGTGCAAGGATAACCGAGAGATAGTTTCAGCCATGGCCACTGCAATCGGTCTGGTATCGACAGCTTGGGAAGGTATTAAATTCATGTCTTGGGCTGAGCAGGCTGGTGGTCTTGCAGCAGGAATTGGTAAATTAAGTGGAGCTTTCACTGATTTAGTTAGTGCGGTAAAAGGCTTAACAGTTGATAAGATAAAAGATTTTGCAGAAAGCGTGTATTTGAACACCTTATATGCCAAAGATTTTGTAGTCAATTCTGGTAAATTGATTGCCGAGTTAGGAAAAACCGCTTTAGAACTTGGTAAATCCGCAGTAGCATGGACTGTTCATGCAGCACAAATGGGACTTGCAGCAGCAGCGGAAATCGCTCAATCAGTTGCAGCAGGAGTTGCAGCAGCCGCAACATGGGCGCTCAATGGAGCCATTGCAGTCTTGACCAGTCCGATAACCTTAGTTATTGCTGCTATTGCAGCTTTGATTGCTATCGGTGTCTTGCTCTACCAAAACTGGGACACTGTTGTTGAGTTTGCTAAAACTGCATGGCAAGGACTATGTGATTTTATCAGTGGTATTTGTCAATCGATTGGCGAATTTTTTAGCGGTCTATGGACGAAGCTACAAGAAATCTTTGAGCCGATAGGTCAATGGTTTGGCGAGAAGTTCCAGCAAGCATGGGACGCTATTGTAAACATATTCTCTGGTATCGGAGAGTGGTTCTCTGGTGTATTCCAAGGTGCATGGGATGCTATCGTTAATATCTTCAGTAATCTAGGCTCATGGTTTGGTGATAGATGGGCGGATGTGACGAATGCGTTAGCAGAGATTGGCTCATGGCTGGGAGAAAAATTTCAAGAGGGCTGGGACGCTATTGGAAATATATTTGGCAACTTAGGCTCTTGGTTTGGAGAAAAATGGACTGACGTTACCAATGCCCTTTCAGATGCAAATACTTGGTTAGGTGATAAATTCCAATCTGGTAGAGATAAAGTGAATTCAGCTTTTGAAAAAGTTGGCTCATGGTTCGGTGATAGATGGAATGATATCAAAGACGGAGTGCAAGAAGCTGATACATGGTTCGGAGAGAAATTTGAGAGCGCAAAAGAAAAAGCTCAGAATCCTTTCCAATCAATCGGTTCATGGTTTGGTGATAGATGGAAAGACATGCAAGATGCCTTGAAAGAAATCCCTAACTGGTTTAAGAATCTGTTTAATGATGCAATGGATAATGCCAAAAACATCGTTAAAAGTGGTATCGATAAACTAAAAAGCTTCTTTAACTTTGATTGGAGTTTGCCAAAAATCAAACTCCCTCACTTTAATATATCTGGTAGCTTTAGCTTGATGCCTCCTAGAATTCCATCATTCTCTGTAGATTGGTATGCACGAGGTGGTGTATTCAACTCACCTAGCATTATCGGGGTCGGAGAAGCTGGTCAAGAAGCAGTAATGCCTCTTGAACGGAATACAGGTTGGATTTCTATCTTGGCTCAAAAACTGGCCGAAAGAATGCCTGTTAATAATGCACCTACAGGCTATTCATTACCGGCTGGCGACATCGTTATCCAAATCGCAGGTCACGAGTTCGGACGGATAGCCATCCAAGAAATCAACAAGGAACATGAACGAGCAGGTCAAACCTTGCTCAAGATTTAGGAGGTTAAATGGCACAATTGATAATCAATGGGGTGGCTGTGAAGCCTCCCAAATCTTTCCAGGTCGGTATTCAAGATATCGATGGAGAAACAGGGCGTAATGCCAATGGTGACATGGTGCGTGACCGTATCACGACCAAACGCAAATTAGACTGTGAATGGGGCATGCTGACTCAGGAAGAAATGAGTCAGCTTTTAAATGCCGTTTCATCTAAATTTTTTGAGGTATCTTACCCAGACCCAATGGACGGCCAAGTCACAAAGACTTTCTATGTCGGTGATAGGACAGCGCCAAGCTATACCTTTACCGAAAAGTTCAAGCCTTGGTCTGGTGCTAAATTTAATCTGGTAGAGAGGTAAGAAAATGGACGCTTTAACTAGACGACAATTTGACAGAGCTATGTTTGCTAAGGAAAGGACGCTGGCTATTCGTGTTGGTGATTATACTTCACGGGATATCAAAGAGGCTAGTTTTGAGTATGGCTATATCAAGGGCGATACTTATAAGCCCGGTGGAACGTGTGCTGGTAGCGGTAAGGTTACCTTTACCAGCATCATTACCACGTTCAATAAACTGGATATCCTACACCCTGAGATTGGTCTACTGGTTGGAAATACCTACCAGTGGGTCAAGATGGGGGAATACTTCATCAATGATATTGAGATTGACCGAAACAGAAACACAACCACGCTTGAACTTATGGACGGTATGTTTAAGCTTAATCGTGAGTATGTGACTGACTTGCATTTTCCAGCTGAGGTACGAGAGGTTATTCAGGAAATCTGCCTGAAAACAGGCATTGAGTTAGCCAATGACTATTTCGGAATCAGTGCTATGCGTTACCATGTCGAGCAAGTTCCTGAAGGCAAGAAACTTTCCTTTAGGGATATGCTGAGTGCTATGACTCAGATGATTGGGATGTCTTGCTTCTTCAACCGAGAAGGCAAGATGGAAATCCGTGATTTAACTGAGTCAAATATCACGATCAACGCAGATAGTTACTTTCTGCATGGCTTGACCAAGAGTGAGATTGAGTATCAGATAGCTGGTATCACTTGTAAGACGGATAAGAGGCCTCTTACAGTTGGTATGAAGACAGGTCGGTCTTTGGAACTGGACAATGTCTTCATGACCCAGAGTGCTTTAAATGACCTGTATTACAAACTGAAAAACCTGACTTACTATCCTTACAATCTCAACTACCAAGGGCATTTACTGCTTGAGGTTGGGCAGTGGGTAACCATTCAGACCAACAAGGAAGAGACTTTTAAAGTTCCTGTGTTAAGTCAGAGCTTTACTTTTAAAGGTGGTCTGAGAGGTCGTATCAGTGCAGACAGTAAGGCTGGGAATGATACCCAGTATTCTTACGAGGGTACGATTACCAAGCAGATTAAGCAACAAGATGGCATTGAAGCGAAAATCCAAGCGCAGATTGAAGCGGCAGATAAAGATTTTGACCAAAAGGTCGACAAAATCAAAAAAGACTTTAACGATCAAGTAGAACTTGCCAAGGCCAAGGCGGAAGAAGTCAAGCAAGAACTGTCTGATACTATCAATCAGCGCTTCGACAGCTTTGACAATGGTCCATTGAAAGAAGCCAAGCGTAAGGTTGAAGAAGCATTGAAAAATGCTGGCGCAAGTAGTTCTCTTGCTCAGGAAGCTAAGCAGATTGGGTTGGATTCAATTGCCAAACTCGAAGCCTTTAAGTCACAGACTACGAGCGCTCAGACGGCTCTGTTAGGTGACTTGGATGCTCTGAAACGGACTATCGCGAACGATATTCGACCGAAACAGGCGCAGGCTGAAGCTGAGATTGCCAAGCAAGTTGAAGCACTGATCCAGACAAAAAATGAACTGTCTGGTATAAAGTCAGCGCAAGCGACGTATGAAGAAACGACGACTCGCAGACTGTCAGAGCTGACCAACTTGGCCAATGGTAAAGCCAGCAAGTCAGAGCTCACGCAGACAGCCGAGGAGTTGGCCAGTAAGATAGCGAGTGTGAGGGTCGGAGGTCGGAATTATATCAGAAATGGTCAATTTAAGAACGGTTCGAAAAATTGGCTTGAATATCAATCTGTTGATTTTGGTTTGAATTTCAACTATCAACACTCTCAAAATCCTAATAATCGAAATCGTCCAGGAGTTCATTTCTTCCACGACTCGCAGAATATCGCTAATTTCTTTGG
>NZ_JVLI01000158.1:0-776 GCF_001072315.1 Streptococcus pseudopneumoniae
CTCAGCTGGGAGAGCATCTGCCTTACAAGCAGAGGGTCAGCGGTTCGATCCCGTTAACTCCCAAAGGTCCCGTAGTGTAGCGGTTATCACGTCGCCCTGTCACGGCGAAGATCGCGGGTTCGATTCCCGTCGGGACCGTTTAAGATAACGGAAGTTATTTTAGACTCGTTAGCTCAGTTGGTAGAGCAATTGACTTTTAATCAATGGGTCACTGGTTCGAGCCCAGTACGGGTCATATATGCGGGTTTGGCGGAATTGGCAGACGCACCAGATTTAGGATCTGGCGCTTAACAGCGTGGGGGTTCAAGTCCCTTAACCCGCATTAAGATATAATAAATGAGCCGGCTTAGCTCAGTTGGTAGAGCATCTGATTTGTAATCAGAGGGTCGCGTGTTCAAGTCATGTAGCCGGCATTTTTAGATAGAAGAAAACAGTGCGAACGTAGTTCAGTGGTAGAACACCACCTTGCCAAGGTGGGGGTCGCGGGTTCGAATCCCGTCGTTCGCTTGGAGAGGCCGGGGTGGCGGAACTGGCAGACGCACAGGACTTAAAATCCTGCGATTGGTAACGATCGTACCGGTTCGATTCCGGTCCTCGGCATAAACTAATGAGCACCCTTAGCTCAACTGGATAGAGTACCTGACTACGAATCAGGCGGTTAGAGGTTCGACTCCTCTAGGGTGCATTTTTCTATTTAACTCGGGAAGTAGCTCAGCTTGGTAGAGTACTTGGTTTGGGACCAAGGTGTCGCAGGTTCGAATCCTGTCTTCCCGATA
>NZ_JVLI01000159.1:0-19673 GCF_001072315.1 Streptococcus pseudopneumoniae
CATTCTGTTCCCTACACCATCTAAACTGCACAAAAAAGAGAGGTCTTGCCTCTCTTGGGGTTATTTTTCATCATTCATTTTTGACTTTACTTCATCATAAGATAATGCATGAGATTCCTCTTCTACGGTTTCAGGCATCTTTCCTGTTTCATAAAGAGCTTTAATTTGTGTACTATCCAATGTTTCGTATTTCAATAGTGCTTCTGCAATCAACTTGTGAGTTTCACGATTTGACTGAATAATTTCAGCAGCTTTATTTCGTGCCTCATTCAATAATGAACGAACCTCTTCGTCAATTTCATAAGCTGTTTGTTCTGAAATTGATTTTTGAGGGCTTTGTGCTCCAAACATAGCATGATTACCCTCATATTGAACTGGGCCAAGTTTTTCACTCATACCGTACTCTGTAACCATTGCACGCGCCATTTGTGTCGCTTGTTCAAAGTCGTTTGAAGCTCCTGTAGTTTGGACATTAAAGATAATTTCTTCAGCTACACGTCCACCCATTAAGCCAGCCAATTGCTCTTTCATATCTTCTTTAGATAGAAGCATTTGGTCTTCCTTAGGAAGTGCAATCATATAACCGCCTGCACGTCCACGTGGTACGATAGTAACTTTATGTACAACACGGGCATTCGACAAAACTAGACCAACAATGGTATGTCCTGCTTCATGGTAGGCAACCAATTCACGTTCTTTTTGTGAAACAGTCTTATCTTTCTTAGAAGGTCCAGCAATAACTCTATCTTCTGCTTCATCAATATCTGAGGCATCAATTATCGATTTATTGCGACGAGCAGCAACTAAAGCCGCTTCATTCAAGACATTCTCTAAATCAGCACCAACAAAACCTGGAGTTTGTTGAGCAACTAATTTCAAATCTACATCTTCTGCTAAAGGCTTGTTCTTAGCATGAACTTTCAAGATTGCTTCACGACCTTTAACATCAGGACGGCCAACCAATACTTTTCTATCAAAACGTCCTGGACGCAGAAGGGCAGGGTCAAGTACATCTGAACGGTTTGTCGCAGCAATGACAATAATCCCTTCATTTCCCTCAAAACCATCCATTTCAATCAAGAGTTGGTTCAAGGTTTGTTCACGTTCGTCATTTCCTCCGCCAAGACCAACTCCACGTTGACGTCCAACAGCATCAATTTCATCGATAAAGATGATAGCTGGCGCTGCTTTTTTGGCATCTTCAAAAAGAGAACGAACACGACTAGCTCCAACTCCGACAAACATTTCTACAAAGTCAGAACCTGAGATACTAAAGAATGGAACGCCTGCTTCTCCGGCGACTGCCTTAGCAAGCAATGTCTTACCTGTTCCCGGAGGTCCCTCCAAAAGAACACCTGCTGGAATCCGGGCTCCAAGTTTTGTAAATCGTTTTGGATCTTTTAAGAATTCAACAACTTCAACCAGTTCTTGTTTTTCTTCCTCAGCTCCAGCAACATCTGAAAATCTTACTTTAATATCTTCTTTATTTGCAGCTTTAGCCTTACTACGTCCAAAACTCATTGGATTACGGCCATTTCCTCCTCCCATATTTCCCATCATAGAGAATAGGAAGAAGAAAAGAATCCCAAATGGTACAATGGATACGAGTAGATTAATCCACATACCACTTGAACTTTCATGCTTAACAGTTACTTCCGCTTTATGATCAGAAGCAAGCTTTTGCAATTCTGATACTGTGGTATCAGAGGGAAGAATAATACTTGAAAATTTCTCTACTGTTGTAACAGATGGAGAAAAGAACTGAATGCCTGTTTCTTCTTTACTTGTTTTAGGATTTTTATAGACACCCGAAACTTCGATAACACTGCCATTTGGTTGGTAGGTTAATTCTTTTACATTGTCATCGGTAATTTCTTTTACCAATTCTGTATAATTAATTTGCTCACTTTTCCCTGCAACACTACCTGTACTAAAATACTGGTAAGCTGTAACTAGGAAAAAAATAAGTAATAACCATAGAAAAGGATTTTTAATTAAACCATTATTTTGTTTTTTCATTAAAAATTATTCTTTCTAATTTGAATACACTTCTTCTTTCAATACTCCAACATAAGGAAGGTTACGATAATTTTCTTTGTAGTCTAAACCATAACCTACTACAAACTCATTTGGGATAGTAAAGCAGGTATAGTCTGCCTCAATTTCTACAACACGTCCTTCTGGTTTATCCAACAAGGTTGCAATGTTAACAGAAGCTGCTTCTCTTGCAATAAACATATCTCGCAAATTCTTCAAAGTTTGACCTGTATCAATGATATCTTCTACAAATAGAACATGTCTTCCTTTGATATCTTGAGTCACATCTTGTTTAATATTGATAACACCACTACTTGCTGTTCCACCATGGTAGCTAGAAACCATCATGAAGTCCATTTCAATATGTGTATCAATATGTTTGACCAATTCAGCCATAAAAGGAATAGATCCTTTTAAAATCCCAACTAAAATTGGATTTTTTCCTGCATAGTCCTTAGTTAATTGAGCACCTAATTTTTTAGCAGCTTCTGTAATTTCATCGTGTGAAACGAGGATTTTTTTAATATCATTTTCTAACATTTTTTTACCTATCTATTTTTTCTATATAAAGTACAGTGTTCATTATATCATTTTTCGTGTTTTTACTCAAATTACTGGTCGCAATTCCCAAAATTGAGACAATTTCACCAAATTGCTCAATAATCAGAGCAGATTTTCGCTTTTCCATAGGGATTTTCAAATCAATAAATAGACGTCTGAGTTTTTTTCTATGCCCATTTTGAATCAAAAAATCTCCTCTTTTTCGATGACGAATGTGTATTGATGTTTCCCGTGAAACAGGTATTCGCTGAATTGATTCACCTTCTAAAGGAAGTCCAAAGGAAAATAAATAACCTTGATAAGATACCTGATTTTGATAGTGTAACACAAGTTCATCTTCCTTTTCATCAGCCTGCGGACTGATTTTACAAATCTGAAACTGTTGATACTCTTTTATCAATTCATAGCCATTTTTAAGCAGATGACGATACTGGCTTTTAGTTTTTAAAATTTGCATAACTTCATCAAACTGCGCTTTTGTAAGATTCAAATCTGGAAAACGATTCAGATAAGTTTGAAGTAAAACTCTTTGTGTCGACTCAGAGTAAGACAATAGCTGCTCTAAATTTTCTACATCAATATTCTTTGATAATTCAGCTATAGCTAAGTCATAATCTAAAATTTCATTACCGATACTTAAGATTGAATCTCTAAATCGAGGATTTTCTTTTTCTAATTCTGGTAAATAAGAATTTCGAATACGATTTCGAAAATAATGATTTTTCTTATTTGATGTATCTTCAAAGTGAAAAATTGGTGGAAAGTCTTTTTTCTGAAAATGCAAGAAGGGACGAATGATTTCTATCACTCCGACTACTTGCTTCTCCTTAATTCCTGATAGATAGCGCAAACGAGTGCCTCGAATCAAACGCATCAAAATCGTTTCCACCTGGTCATCAGCATGGTGGGCAGTAACTAAAGCTGTCGCACCTGTCTTTTTCATGACCTCTTGAAAAAAATCATAACGAAAATGTCGAGCACGCGCTTCTGAAAATTCTCCTGAAAAATCGCTGATATAAATAGGAAGCTCTGCTTCAGCAGCCAACTTCCTTAATTCCTTTTCTTCCCAATCTGATTCTACTCTCTGCTTATGATTCACATGAGCTAGAATCAATTCAATTTCTAACTCTTTTTGATACGTAGATAACACCTTAAATAGAAACATAGAATCTAGTCCACCAGAAAGAGCTAGCACCACCTTAGTATGCTTTTTGAAATATCCCTTCTTGAGAAAATGATTTAAAAAATCTTGTTCCCTCATTTTAGAACCTCATAAACATCCTGAGCTATCTGAGAAATTGTATCATAATCAGAATTCTTAGTGAAAATAGAAAGAATAAATGGAGAATCTGCGTAGACAACACCCGTATCATGCTTAAATTCGTCCGCATCCCCAATTTTATGAGCTACCTTCACAGAAACACCTTTGGCAATTCGCTGATTATCAAAATCTGTTTTAGTCAAAGACTCTAGCACAAATCCATTTTGATTATAAATAGCTTCCATGATCTTCCCGGCCATCTTGGAAGAAATCAATTTTTCTTTTGGATCCCAATCATCTCCCATAATGGCAGACATCTTGGATTTGAATGTGGAATCAGATTGGTTTGAAATGTAATAACCCAATATGTTATGAGCTACATTATCCGATTCTTTTGATACTTTTGTGATTAAGTCCTTGAGAGAATACTCTTTATTATCCTCTTTTTTAGGAAGACTACCACTTCCCTCTGGTTTATAAGAACCTGGAAAATCATTGACTGCAGATACGTATTTTACAGTCGTATCTAACTGATACAGACCCTCATTTATTTTTTCTTGCGTATAGTAGAGATAAGGTAGTTTTAAAACACTAGCTGCATACATCTTTTCATCTTGATTGATACCAGCTTCTTTTCCAGTAGTCAGTTGCTTAACATAAATAGAGAATGAATCCTTCTGATATTTTTCAGATAACATTTCTTGAACTTTACTCATCCGATTATCTTCTTCAGAAGTTGATTCTTTAGCTACCCATCCAGCCTGATCAATATGTAGAAATTCTTTTCCTTCTACAAACATGATCTTATTGATTGATACTTGCGAATAAGCTGATAAGGATGATTTCACTTCTTTTAAATCATAAGGGCTATTATACAGTTTAAAGTCAGATTCTAACCATACTTTTTTTATTGTAGGAGTTACCTCTGACTGGTCATATAAAAATCGTTTGTCTGCAGCTATAAATTGATGGTTAGATAACTTAAATACCGGAATTCCTTGTTTATTTAAGCGCCACTCAGTTATTTGGAAACTTGTTTTGGGAGTCAATTTTCCAGATTCCACTACTAAATCTTCATTCGCATAAACAGGAACCTCTCCATAAATCATGGGAGAACTTAATTTTTCTCTAAAATAAATACCAAAGTCAGATTGTGAAAGGTAATAAATTTCTTTCGAAGTATAGACGACTTCTTTTTCTGTGCTAACGACTTTTGAAATGGTCAAAAAACTTGGTAGCAACAAAATAATTAAGAATTTACGCATTCTTCCTTTCCTTTTCTTCTTGTAAACGCAATAATTGATTTTTATCAGCCAACTCTTCCAGCTTTTCATCTGATAAACTCAAAAATTTCTCAATTACGTCTAGTAAATTTTCCATTTTATCACCTTTGAAGCAAGTCAGGAATCGTATAAACTATTTCCCTCGACTTAGAATAATAGTACTTCGCTCGTGTATATTTGGCAGCATAATCCTCATCTTTCAACTTGGTAGCAAATGCTGTCTCCTTATCCTTTTCATCACTCAAAGTTTGATACTGAGTTTGCAATTCTGATAATTGCTGACGTCTTTGGAGTAATTGCTGATAACTCTGCGCTAAATTAAAAGTTGGCAAGATAAATAATAGCATAATCAAAATCAATACCCACCCCATAAAACGATTCCGTTTTTGTCGTTCTTTCATCAGGTAGCGACGACGTTGATATTCATTTTGAATAAAAGAATTATTCAATTGTACAATATTTTTAGACATTTTCTTCTACCCGTGTTTCACTGATAATTTCATACATGCCTGCTGCATCTTCTTTTTTTGTACTATCTTTCATCTCTAGTACTTTGACAAGTAGCAACTTATTGCCAAAGCGAATTTCAACTTGGTCATTAACTTTCAAATCCGTTGAACTTTTGGCCAAGATTCCATTCACCTTGATTCTGCCTTTATCTGCTACTTCTTTTGCGACTGTACGACGCTTGATAATTCTTGATACTTTTAAATATTTGTCTAATCTCATCCTTATTACCTCAACTTATTATTGTACCATTTTTATCTATTTTATAGAAGAAAAATATCAAATGGCATTTTCTTCCTTCGACTCTTTTATCTCTAATAAACTTTCTCCAAAAATTATCAGACTTTCTAAAATTTCATAATCTTTCTTATTTCGGACATCAAATACAAGCTCCATTAATCCCTTATTCTCAGCGATGCCCGCTTTTAAGTTCGTTGCGGATAAAGCTTTAAAATAATCTTGAGCTAAAAACAGTCGTTGAGTGACTTTTTCAAATTGAACTGTAATTTTATTATCTTTTCTTTCCACACGTTGAACAAAGACCTTGTCCAAATATGACTTAACCAAACCAATCTCTAAAAGATAGGCTACCACATCTGGGTATTCTCCAAAGCGGTCCAGCAGCTCTTCTTGTAACTCTTCGTAATTGATACGGTTGTCAATTTGACGAATTTTCTTGTAAATTTCAATCTTATGTCGTTGATCAGAAATATAAGTATCAGGAAGATAGGCATCAATTTGTAAAATCAATTCGGCATTACCTTTGGTTCTTGTATTCCCATTACCATGTCGTTTAGCAATAGCTTCCTCTAGTAACTGCGAATACAATTCAAAACCAACAGAATCAATGAAACCAGACTGGGATTTTCCTAGGAGATTCCCTGCTCCACGAATCGAAAGATCTCGCATCGCAATCTTAAATCCGGATCCCAATTCTGTAAATCCTTTAATCGCTTCTAACCTCTTCTCAGAGACTTCACTGATTGATTTTTCTGGACGATACATGAGATAGGCATAAGCAATACGATTACTACGACCGACTCTTCCTCTTAACTGATACAAGGTTGACAAGCCCATATGATCCGCATTCTCAATAAATAAAGTATTGGCATTTGGAATGTCCACCCCTGTCTCAATAATGGTAGTCGTTACTAAAATATCGTATTGTCCTTCAATGAAGTCTAATAGAGTATTTTCCAACTGAATCTCACTCATTTGCCCATGAACATAGCCAATCGAAGCCTCTGGAATCAACTCCTGTAATTCGGAAACCTTCTGGTCAATCGTGTCAACTTTATTGTAAAGATAGTAAACTTGACCTCCACGCTCCATTTCACGCAAAACAGCATCACGAATGACACTCTCATTCTTTTCCAAAACATAGGTTTGCACTGGATAACGATTAGTCGGCGGAGTTTCAATAACAGACAAATCTCTGATTCCCAGCATAGACATATGGAGGGTACGAGGGATTGGCGTAGCTGTCAAAGTTAGAACATCCACTTGTTTCTTCAGTTCTTTCAAGGTTTCCTTATGCTTGACACCAAATCGCTGTTCCTCATCAATAATCATCAAGCCTAAATCAGCAAACACAACATCTTTTGACAAAACACGATGTGTTCCAATTAAAATATCAACTTGACCGTTTTTCAATTTTTCAAGTGTTTCAGTCTGCTCTTTTTTACTTCTAAAGCGACTCAACACATCAATATTAACTGCAAAATTTTGGAATCGTTCCTTAAAATTCGTATAGTGCTGTTGCGCTAAAACCGTCGTCGGAACTAGAACGACAACCTGTTTGTGATCATTGACTGCCTTAAAGGCTGCACGCATAGCAACTTCAGTCTTTCCAAAACCAACATCCCCAACTAAAAGTCGATCCATTGGCTGAGAAGTCTGCATATCTCTCTTGATTTCCTCAACACTACGAAGTTGATCATCCGTTTCAACATAAGGAAAGGCATCATCAAAAGCATGTTGATCTTCATCATCAGCTGAAAAAGCAAAACCCTTCAACTGACTACGCTCAGAATAAAGTTTGATTAAATCGTCAGCTATATCCTCTACCTGATTCTTAACTTTTTGCTTGGCTTTTTTGAAATGACCGTCATTTAATTTATTGAGTTTAGGAGCTTTCCCATCACTTGAAATATATTTAGACAGTAGATGAATCTGTTCTACTGGGATAGAAATTTGATCACCATTTTGGTATTGGACGCTAACATAATCGCGGTGAATCCCTTTGATTTCAATGGTTTCAATTCCTAGGTATTGACCAATTCCATGAATGTGGTGAACAACGTAGTCCCCTTTTTCAAGTTCATTATAATCTTTTAAGCGCTCTGCATTCGAAACATGTTGTCTTCGAAAACGACGTTTCAATTTCTTTTGAAAAATCTCATGTTCAGTTATCAATAAAATCTTTTCATCTACAAAATGAAAACCATGTCTGAGATTTCCCTCAATTAAGTTTACAGATTCTTTACAAATACTTGACTTATCTCTGGAATCCATTTTAATCTGGTATTCCTCTAAAACATCTTCCAATGTTTTACTTCCCATTGAATTGCTAGACTGCAGAATAATGGTGTAATCCATTTTTTTATATCGTTCAATTTCTTCTTTTAGAAAAGAAAACTGATTGAAAAACTCCTGCATAGGATATTGATTAAATTGATAAATTTGATCAAACTTGAGATTTCCTAACCCCTTTTGCATATTAGAGAAAAAGGTAACCGGACTCTGTTTTTTATAGATTTTCTCAGTATCTGCAAAATACTGCATCTCAGAAAATGCTTTACCGCTCTGTAACTCTTCTGTAAAGTATTGCGCTAACTCTCTTTCAAATACTTCATACTGATTCATCAATTTCTGATAATCATCAAAGAATATTGGTATATCTTTTTCAATATAATCAAAAACAGTCCATGTCTTATCATAACACAAAGATAAAAATTTCCTTGAATCAGAATGCATTTTTTTTTGGTGAAAACTTGAAAGAATTTCTTCTAGGTATGATTTTAAAATAGGTGATAACGTTTTTGAAATTTGTTTTTCTAAAGCTGACTGTCCTCGTTGATAATCTTCTTCTCTTATGAGAATATCGCTAGCTGGAAAGATGATAAGTTCTGACTGATTTTCTTTCGATAATTGTGTTTCGACTTCAAAAGTACGAATTCCATCTACTTCATCACCAAAAAACTCAATTCGGTAAGGTTCTAACTGAGATATTTCAAAAATATCTAAAATATCTCCTCGAAGACTAAATTCTCCTTGAGTTTGTACTTGTGTAACCTTTCGATAACCAATTTCCTTTAACTGATGGATAAGCGCATGTTGGTCATATTCTTCACCAACTGCAATTTTTATAATACTTTCTTTAAATACAGTTGAAGAGGGTAAAATCAGTCGACTTGCTGCGATATTACAAACTAAAATCCCTCTCTTAGATGAATCAGTCAAAAAACGCAAGGCTTCAACCCGTGAAATGATTTTTTCTTGTGAAGACATCAAAAACTCCACCATAGGAGTATCATCTACCAAAAATGGATAGACAAGTTCCTCACCCAAGATAGATAGAAGATCACTAACAAGTCCTTCTGCTTCTCCATAAGTTGACGTCAGTAACACAATCTTATCTTCTTTTTCTAAACTGCTTGCAATTGCAAGAGCCTTAGTAGACGTTGATAAACCAAGTATTAGTTGTCTTTTCTTATCTGTTAAACTTTGATGCCACTTTTTTATCTGATCATTTTCTGAGAATAAATCTAATAAGGTCACCATTTATCCATTATACCTCTGCATTGTTTTCTCAAAATTTTTCTCTTGTAAATAGTAGTTTACAGAATCGTCAACTTTGTCAATAGACTGTAAAATACCGATATAATCATCCTTGTCAAAGATACTCAAAACATGGTGAACAACTGACATACCATTTTTAGGTCTTCCGATTCCAATCTTAACACGATTAAAGGTCTGAGTCCCTATATGTTGAATAATAGACTTAATGCCATTGTGACCACCTGCTGAGCCTTTTGCTCTTAAACGAATCTTTCCAACTTCCATGTCAAGATCATCGTAAATGATGAGTAAATCTTCAATATCTAAACCATAGTAAGTCAATAAAGCATGAACCGCTTTTCCACTTTCATTCATAAATGTCGTTGGTTTAACAAGATAAATTTTTTCTCCATTGAAGAAAAAAGATGCTAGATCAGCTTGAAATATCTTATCGTGTGTAAAAGTGACATTCTGTTTCTTCGCTAGTTGATCAATCAACATAAAACCAACATTGTGTTTTGTTTCAAAATATTTATCCCCTGGATTTCCCAAGCCTACAAGTAATTTGGTCATTTATTTTTCCTTTCAAAAGCCAAAAGGGTTGGAATTTTTTTCCAACCTAATTGACACCATTTATTAATTTTTTAGACATTAAAGCGGAATTCCATGATATCGCCATCTTGAACGATATATTCTTTTCCTTCTTCACGCAAGCGTCCAGCTTCTTTTACGGCCTTTTCAGATCCGTATTTCACTAAATCCTCATATGACATGGTTACTGCACGAATAAATCCTTTTTCAAAGTCTGAGTGGATAATCCCAGCTGCTTGAGGAGCCTTCATACCACGTTTGAAAGTCCAAGCGCGAACTTCTTTTTCACCAGCTGTGAAGTAAGTTCCCAATCCAAGCAAGTGGTAAGCTGCACGCGTCAACTTATCTACACCTGATTCTGTCAAACCAAGAGCTTCAAGAAACTCTTGCTTGTCTTCTTCGTCTAACTCAGAAATTTCTTCCTCAGCACGCGCAGAAATGACGACTACTTCAGCATTTTCTGTCGCTGCAAATTCACGAATTTGTTTGACATAGTTGATAGAGTCAGGTTCTGAAACCACATCCTCGTCAACATTAGCAACATAGAGCACTGGTTTAGTCGTCAAAAGGAAGAGACCTTTGACAACTTTTTGTTCTTCATCTGTAAATTCGATTGTACGAGCTGATTTCCCATCTTCAAGGACTGGTTTAATCTTTTGAAGAACATTGAATTCTGCTACTGATTCTTTATCTTTTTGCGTACGTGCCATCTTTTCTACACGCGCATATCGTTTGTTCACTGATTCTAAGTCAGCAAGAATCAATTCCAGATTAATTGTGTCAATATCTGCAAGTGGATCCACAAAGGCGTCTTCACGTCCTTGCTCTCGCATAACATTTTCATCATCAAAAGCACGAACTACATGAACAATCGCATCTACTTCACGGATATTGGCCAAGAATTTATTCCCTAGTCCTTCTCCTTTTGAAGCTCCTTTTACAATCCCTGCAATATCTGTAAATTCAAATGTTGTTGGAACTGTCTTTTTAGGAGTAATCATTTCAGTTAGTTTTTGTAGGCGTTCATCTGGAACTTCCACCATTCCAACGTTTGGGTCAATAGTCGCAAATGGGTAGTTAGCTGCCTCTGCTCCTGCTTTTGTAATTGCATTAAATAGTGTTGATTTACCAACGTTTGGCAAACCAACGATACCTGCTGTTAAAGCCATATTTTCTCATTCTCCGTTTTTATTTCAATCCCTAATATTATAACACAAAAAGGGAAAACTTGCTAACCCTCTAACTAAGGGTTTTCAGTCAATAATTTTATTCATTTTTCGATCAAAATCATAGCGTCCCATCATGACAACATGGTCACAATTACTGCATTTGATTTTGATATCTGCCCCTACACGTGTAATTTCCCAACGATTGGCTTTTTTACCAGTTGACTTGATAGTACAAGCATGTGGTTTTTTCATCTCAACAAAATTTCCAACTTGATACATACTACTCTCCTTTTCTTTTTCGATTATATCATAAAAGAGGCGAGCTAGGCTCAACCTCTTTAACTTAATTTGTACGAACTGGGGTAATAAGTTGCATGAAGTCCTCGTCAGTATCTGCTGGCACAAGAGTAAATGGGCGAACAGCTGAGATAAAGCTAATGGTCACCTTTTCGCTATTTAAAGCCTTGAGGGAATCAATCAAATAAGTTGGATTGAAACTAATGGTCAAATCTTCACCAGTAACCTGATCAGTATCGATTTCTTCGTTTACTTTACCAACTTCTGGAGAGTGAACATGAGCGCTAACAACCCCATCTTTAATTTCAAGTTTCACAGTACCATTTTGAGTCGCACTTGATAAAAGACGAGCACGTTCCATTGACTGGCGTAAGTTTACCACATCAAAAGTAATTGTAGTGTTAAAGTCTGTTGGAATCAAACGATCTGTATCAGGATAGTTACCTTCTAACAAACGAGTATAGAAGCTAATATTTTCGCTTCTAAAGAGGATTTGATTGTTGGCAAAGAAAATCTCTACAGTTTCAATATCGTCTGTAAATACTGCTGAAAATTCGCGTAGAGAACGGCTAGGAATGACAACATCAAAATCATCACTATTTTTCTCAAGCGTTAATTTTTTCTGGCTTAGACGATGAGAGTCTGTTGCCACTGTTTTTAACTCTTTGTGTTGACTCAATACAAAATGAACACCTGTCAAAATTGGACGACTCTCTTGTGTACTTGCAGCAAAAGCTGTTTCATTAATAATTTTCTTGAGCAATTTTGTTTCAAGAACCAAAGGAGTGCTTGCTGAAATTTCTTGGATTCGTGGATATTGTTCACTATCTTTTCCTTTTAGGGTAATTTCTGATTTACCGCTGGTTAAAACAATTTGATTTTGTTCAATTTCTTTAAAATCAAGAGTCACATCAGGTAGACTAGATACAACATTGATGAAGAAAGAAGCTTCAAGAAGGATCGAACCTAAAGAAGTAATTAACAAACCAGCATCTTCATTTTTTTGAGAAATAAAATTTTCAATTGAAATTTGACCATTTGAACCAATTAAAGTAACACCTTCATTGGTTACGTCAATTTTTACGGTTGATAAAATAGGAATGGCATTTTTAGAGCTAATAGCTCTCTTAGTAGTATTTAAGGCTTGTAGAAATAAATTTTTATTAATTGAAAAATGAATCATGGATTCTCCTTTATTTATTTTTAGTATTAGAAGGATAATAGTAATAATAGAGTCTGTGAAATCTGTGGAAAACAGACTAAAAGTAAGGCATACCTAGTTTTTGGGCTTGTTTAAAAAATGTGGATAAAAAAGATAATAAAGTAAAAGTTATCCACAAGTTATTTGATTTTCTTTTTGATGGATTCAATTTCTAAACGTAAATTATCGTCTTCATCAATCAAAGATTTAATTTTTGCATGGGCATGAATGACTGTTGTATGATCTTTTCCACCAAATTCCTTCCCAATTTTTGGAAGACTATTATCTGTTAGTTCTCTAGATAAATACATGGCTACTTGACGGGCCAAAACGATATTTTGAAGGCGTCTGCTTCCCTTCATTTCTTTGACGCTAACACCATAAAAGTTACCAACTTCATTTTGGATTTTGTCAATTGGGATGACGAGCATTTGGCTAACATCTTGTTTGCGAGCTCTAATGGCTTCTGCAGCAATATCAATAGTGATATCCTTGATGTTTTTTACTCGGGCAATTAAAGTGATGTCGTTGATAGCTCCCTCAAGATCTCGAACATTTGAATCAAATTGCCCAGCTAGGTATTCTAGAGTATCACTTTGGAAATTGTAGCCTAAATGTTCCGTTTTACTTTGTAAAATGGCAATACGTGTTTCAAAGTCAGGGGGTGTGATAGTTTGTGTTAATCCCCAACTAAAGCGCGTGACAAGCCTCTCCTCGAGCCCTTCTAGATGTTTTGGACTTCGATCACTGGTTAGGACAATCTGTTTTTGCTTGTCATGAAGGGCGTTAAAGGTATTGAAAAATTCTTCCTGAGTTGCAACTTTTTTTCCGCTGAGTGACTGGATATCATCGATTAACAAAAGATCAAGACTACGATAGGTTTTTTTAAACTTTTCCATTTCCCCAAGTCTTAGGTGATCAAGAAAGTCATTAATAAAGCTTTCAGCAGGTATGTATTTGACACGCGCATTTGGAATATTTTTTAGAATTTCATTTCCAATAGCGTTCAACAGGTGAGTCTTACCAAGCCCAGGTCCTCCATAGATAAAAAGAGGATTATAGGTCAGAGCCAAATCTTCAGAGACAGCCAAAGCGGCTGATACTGCCCAAACATTTCCATCCCCTTGAATAAAGTTATCAAAGGTATACTTTTCTTTTAATCCCGTATCCGAATAAGGAATAGATGCTAACTTTGGACTATAGTCATAAAGAGTTGAATTTGTATCTTCTTCAACTTGTGAGGTAGTCGTATTTTGAGGTTTAGTGAAAATATAGTGGGGAGTTATCTCAGCATCATAAATTTCAAATCCAGCAACTACAATAATATCTTTTAGTTGTTTTTCCCAGACCATTTCCATTTCAGATCGTGGTAAAAATATAGTGGCAACATTTTCCTCTACCTTAATGAGTTCAGCTTGAATAGCATAGAAATCATACATGGATCGAGTCAGTCTTTCTTGAGCAAATTCTAATATACGATTCCAAAATTGTTTTTCTTTCAATCATTCCTCCTCCTTTACTATTTAAAAGTTTAATGCTAGACTTATTTTACCATAGATAGTAAGAATTTTCCACAAGCTGTGAAAAATAATCCACAATGTTATCAAGTTTTATCCACAGGTTGGGGATAAAGTCAGAAACTATTGATTTATTAAGCTTTTTATTGAAAAATATAGTGGATAACCTTGTGAGATAAAAAAATAAAAGAACAGCCTTATTTCAGGCTGTTGATAATTCTACTGTATTCTTCTTGGTTTGAAAAAGAAATAATGATTTTTCCACTATCTTTTTTAGATAGTTTGATTTCTACATCTAATCCGAGTAGTTTTTTTAACTGTTCTTCTTCATTTTGTATGAAATGATCATTTTTTTGCAGTTTCTTTTGTTTTTTCTCTGTCAGAAGAGCTTCTAACTTCCTTACAGAAATATCTTCTTCTATAATCCGTTGAAAGAAATAGTCTTGTTGTTCCTTATTCAACCCAACTAGAGAACGTGCATGGGCTTGTGATAGTTTGCCATTTTCTACTTCTGAGAGGATTTGTTCTGGCAAGGAAAGCAAACGAATGGAGTTGCTGATATAAGGACGAGACTTGCCCATTTTATCTGCAATTTCAGCATGGGTAAATCCTTTCTCTACAAGAGATTCATAGGCGCGTGCTTCTTCTATTGGATTCAAATTTTCTCTCTGTAAATTTTCAATGATGGACTGGACCATCATCTCTTGGTCTGAAAGTTGTTTAACAACAGCTGGGATAGACCTTAGACCAGCTAAAAGTGAAGCACGATAGCGTCTCTCTCCTGCAAGGATTTCATAACCAATCACAGGAGATTGACGAACAATAATCGGTTGAATGACCCCATTTTCTTTGATAGACTGTGCTAGTTCATCTAGTTTTTCTCTATCAAATTCTTTTCGAGGTTGATAGGGATTTTTTTGTATATCTGTGATAGAAATTATTTCAAATTTTTCCATGATTCTACACTAACACATCTTTTCTCTTATGTAAAGTTTTCTTTACATAGATGTCAATTAAGATTCTAAATCACCTGAACTCTTGTCAAGTTTAATAGATGTAGTTTCTTCTTTACTGTTACGATAGTAGGTTATCTTAATGGTGTCTCCGATAGAATGATTGTAAAGAGCACTTTGTAAGTCTGTTGATGAAGCAATGTCTTTGTCATCTACTTTTGTAATCACATCGTATTTTTCAAGGTGACCATTGGCAGGCATATTACTTTGCACAGAACGAACAACTACACCAGATGTTACACTGCTTGGAATATTCAGTCTTCTAATATCACTTGTATTAATATTTGAGAGATTGACCATTTGGATACCCAAAGCTGGACGCGTCACTTTTCCGTTCTTTTCCAACTGTTCAATAATATTGATAGCATCATTTGCAGGGATTGCAAAACCAAGACCTTCTACAGAGGTTCCTCCATTTGTGGCAATTTTACTTGAGGTAATTCCGATAACCTGTCCTTGAATATTGATTAGTGGGCCACCAGAGTTACCTGGGTTAATAGCAGTATCAGTTTGGATAGCTTTTGTAGAAATAGCTTGTCCATCTTCAGATTTTAAAGATACATTTCGATTAAGACTAGATACGATACCTTGAGTGACAGTATTAGCATATTCAGAACCTAACGGGCTACCAATAGCAATAGCAGTTTCTCCTACGGTTAACTTGCTAGAATCACCAAACTCAGCTACTGTTGTCACTTTTTCTGAAGAGATTTTGACGACAGCAATATCAGAGAAAGTGTCCGCTCCGACAATTTCTCCGGGTACTTTAGTTCCATCTGACAAACGAATATCTACTTTGCTGGCGCCATTTATAACGTGATTATTGGTGACGATGTAAGCTTCTTTGTCATTTTTTTTATAAATAACCCCAGATCCCTCACTAGAGATTTGCTGAGAATCTGTGTCAGTATCATCATTACCAAATACGCTATTTTGTCTGTTTGCTGAATAAGTAATAACTGAAACAACAGCATCTTTTACTTTGTTAACAGCCTGTGTTGTTGAATTTTCGTTCTTATAGGCAGTTTGTGTAATAGTACTATTGTTGTTAGAGTTGCTTACACTACTTTTTTGAGTTAGTTGAGCTATTGAAAAACTACCCAAGGCTCCACTAAAAAAGCTAATGACGATAACGACTAATAATTGAAACCCTTTTTTGTAAAATGTTTTTAAATGTTTCATATTTGCCTCCATATGTTTGAAATTACTGAAAGTATAAACTGACTAGCTTAATTATAACTTAAACACAAAAGTTTTTCACAGATTGTGGATAACTTTCAAAAATCTGTGGTTTTCTCGGCTAAAATTAACCTTTTATTTTGTGAATAAGATATGAAAAAAATAGAGAATATGTTAGAATAGAGTCATGAAAATTAAAGTTGTAACAGTTGGGAAACTGAAAGAAAAGTATTTAAAAGATGGCATCGCAGAGTATTCAAAACGAATTTCTCGATTTGCTAAGCTTGAAATGATTGAGCTGGCAGATGAAAAAACACCAGATAAGGCCAGTGAGTCAGAAAATCAAAAGATTTTAGAAATAGAAGGTCAGAGAATTTTATCAAAAGTTGGTGACCGTGATTTTGTTATTGCGTTAGCTATTGAAGGGAAAACTTTCTCCTCAGAAGAATTTAGTAAGCAATTAGAAGAAGCTTCTATAAAAGGATTTTCTACTCTTACCTTTATTATTGGAGGGAGTTTAGGATTATCATCAGCTGTAAAAAAGAGAGCCAACCTTTCTGTTAGTTTTGGTCGCTTAACCTTGCCCCATCAGTTAATGAGATTGGTTCTTGTTGAACAAATCTATCGCGCTTTTACGATTCAGCAGGGATCCCCCTATCATAAATAGAAAATTGACTTTTAATTGATTTTTTGGTAGAATAATTGTGTTAGGTCTCATAGCTCAGCTGGATAGAGCATTCGCCTTCTAAGCGAACGGTCGCAGGTTCGAATCCTGCTGGGATCAATATAGTAGCAAAGCTGGGAATTTTCCCGGCTTTTTTCTTAAAAAAGTACACTTGGGGAGAAAAAAATGACAGTTGAGAGAATTTTATTTAAAATGAAATTCCATTTTGTATAATAGTTTTTGTAAGTTAGCTTACAAAAAAATATTTAGGAGATTTTATTATGAAAAACACAGTTAAATTGGAACAGTTTGTAGCCTTGAAGGAAAAAGACTTGCAAAAGATTCGAGGTGGGGAGATGAGGAGAATAGATGAAAAATTAGTTGGTATATTTAATTTCTTTAGAAGAAGATAAAGGAGTAGCAGAATGGATTTTTTCTTATTAGTAGATTTGATATTATATCTTGTAATCATTTGTCACAGTTACCATTTAATTTGTAAAGGTCAAATAAAAGCAAAGGAACTATACGTTTTTGGTGCTTATACATTACTAGTAGAAGTAGTACTTGAACTTTTCTTCTATTTTCTATCTTTACATGGGTTAGGGATTGCAACATTTTTATTTCCTTTGGGGTTATATTCCTATTTTCGATGGATTAAACAGTATGAGAGGGATAGAGGACTATTCTTAAGTTTACTACTAACTCTTTTATATGAGAGCACTCATAACTTTCTGTCCGTAACTTTCTCCTCTATAACAGGAGACAATTTTGTTTTACAATATTATGGCCTATTCTTTTTCGTTGTAACGGTGTTGACTTATGTCGTTATCGTAACAATCATTCGTTATTTCCATTTGGAACTAAACTATTTTGACAAAGACTACCTATATCCTTTTTTGAAAAAAGTCTTTTTTGCTTTACTACTGCTACATATTGTATCTTTCGTTTCAGATATGGTCAGTACAATTAAACATTTGAATAGTTTTGGAAGTATTTTATCATCTATCGTCTTTATTTCTCTCCTTTTGACCTTCTTTGCAATGAATTCGCATAAAGAACAAATAGAAAAAGAGATTGCTTTGAAGCAGAAGAAATTTGAACAGAAACATTTACAAAACTACACAGATGAAATTGTCGGTCTGTATAATGAAATTCGTGGTTTTCGACATGACTATGCTGGGATGCTTGTCAGCATGCAGATGGCAATTGACAGTGGTAATTTACAGGAAATTGACAGAGTTTATAATGAAGTTTTGGTCAAAGCAAATTATAAACTGCGTTCAGATAAGTACACTTACTTTGATTTGAACAATATAGAAGATTCAGCTTTACGAAGTTTGGTTGCTCAGTCCATTGTCTATGCTCGAAATAATGGTGTAGAGTTTACACTGGAAGTAAAAGATACGATTACCAAGCTCCCAATTGAACTATTGGATTTGGTTCGTATCATGAGCGTTTTATTGAATAATGCTGTCGAAGGATCGGCCGATAGTTATAAAAAGCAGATGGAAGTAGCAGTTATTAAAATGGAAACTGAAACAGTGATTGTGATTCAGAATTCATGTAAAATGACGATGACTCCTTCAGGAGATCTATTTGCTTTAGGATTCTCTACTAAGGGAAGAAATCGCGGAGTAGGATTAAATAATGTGAAAGAACTACTAGATAAGTACAACAATATTATTTTAGAAACAGAGATGGAAGGCAGTACATTTAGACAAATTATTAGATTTAAGAGGGAATTTGAATGAAAGTTTTAATTTTAGAAGATGTTATTGAACATCAAGTGAGACTAGAGAGAATATTGGATGAAATTTCGAAAGAATCGAATATTCCAATATCATACAAGACAACAGGAAAAGTCCGTGAATTTGAAGAATACATTGAAAACGATGAAGTAAATCAGCTTTATTTCCTAGATATTGATATTCATGGAATTGAGAAAAAGGGATTTGAAGTGGCTCAGCTCATTCGTCATTACAACCCTTACGCTATTATCGTCTTTATTACCAGTCGATCAGAGTTTGCGACTCTAACCTATAAATACCAGGTATCAGCCTTAGATTTTGTTGATAAGGATATCAATGATGAGATGTTCAAGAAGAGAATTGAGCAAAATATCTTCTACACGAAGAGTATGTTGCTTGAAAATGAAGATGTTGTAGATTATTTTGACTACAATTACAAGGGAAATGATTTAAAAATTCCTTATCATGACATTCTGTATATTGAAACGACAGGGGTCTCTCATAAATTGCGCATTATTGGTAAGAATTTTGCAAAAGAGTTCTATGGAACAATGACAGATATTCAGGAAAAGGACAAACATACTCAGCGATTTTATTCTCCTCATAAATCATTTTTGGTAAATATAGGCAATATTAGAGAAATTGATCGAAAAAACTTAGAAATTGTTTTCTATGAAGACCATCGTTGTCCTATTTCAAGATTAAAAATTAGAAAATTAAAAGATATTTTAGAGAAAAAATCTCAAAAGTGATTGACAATTAGCAAGAAATTGATATAATGGTTATATCTGCTACAGATAGAAGGTCCGTTGGTCAAGGGGTTAAGACACCGCCTTTTCACGGCGGTAACACGGGTTCGAATCCC
>NZ_JVLI01000160.1:0-6400 GCF_001072315.1 Streptococcus pseudopneumoniae
CGAAGTCAGCTCAAAACACTGTTTTGAGGTTGTGGATAGAACTGACGAAGTCAGTAACCATACACATACGGCAAGGCGACGTTGACGCGGTTTGAAGAGATTTTCGAAGAGTATTAGTTGCCTTTAAAGGCATCCACCATTGTTTGAAATTCTTCATTGGAGAGAGTAATCCCTTTGCCCATTTTAGTATGATCTGGACTCCAAGCACGAATATCAAACTTTGCAGGGGCACCATTAAAGCTCACACGGTTGATTTCCTTGGTCCAACCTTTTTCGTTTTCAGAAAGAGTCAACAAGTGCTCTTCGATTTCAAATGTAAATTCTGCCATTTTCTTCTCCTTTTTTAGCTTTCATTAGTTTATTCGTAAAATCTTGTAGATTTTAGGAAAATTTTATATAATATTGATATAAAAGAAGGGAGGCCAATATGAGACATAAATTCCAGCAAGTTCTAAATAAAATACATGACTTTTTAAATGGACATGACCAACCTGACCAAACTGAAAGTAACTCCCTTACAGCCACTATTGAAGAGGCTATCCAGAAACAAACCGCTGTTCACCTTATCTTGTCAGAGACAAGTTTTACAGGTGATATCATCAAATATGATCAGCAACGCCAGCAAATTATCGTGAAAAATTTTGCCAAAAATGTGACCCGTATTATCCGTATAAGCGATATTCAACGCCTGCGATTTGTCCCCTCAACTGTCCAAACAGCCCAAAAAAATAGATTTAAGAAAGAGTGAGATGTAGTTGCTTCATCCCACTCTTTTTTCTTAGCGAACTTGTTCAAAATGTAAATGAACGGCGATATGATCTCCATAACCACTTCTTTCCAAGTCACGTTGTAAACGATAGGAAATGTAGTGTTCAGCAATGGTAATGTAACCTGCACCCAATAAACGATGCTCAACCAAAGACTGAATCATGCTAATAGTAGCACGTTCCACCTTGGCTTCTTCCAAATCCAAAACCACTTTTTTAGTGACTTGTGCAAGGTTTTGACGCAAATCATCTGTTAATACATAGACAGTCTGAGCTGCCTTTAAGATAGCTTGGTAAATCTTATCTGGATTAAATTCAGCAATTTCTCCATCACGTTTGATTACTTGCATAGGTTTCTCCTTTATTCTTTGTTTTCTTTGACTTCTGCCAGCATTTTTTCTTCTTCTGCTGTCAGTTGATAATGTTCAAGCAAATCCGGTCTGCGTTCATAGGTTTTCTTTAAACTCTCATACAGGCGCCACTGACGAATCTTTTCATGGTGACCGCTCATCAGTACATCTGGCACGACCATGCCTCGATAATCATAAGGGCGTGTGTACTGAGGATATTCAAGAAGACCAGAAGAAAAACTATCATCTTGGTGGCTAGATTCCTTGCCAATCACTTCTGGAATCAGGCGAACAGTCGCATCAATCATAGTCATTGCCGCCAATTCTCCTCCAGTAAGGACATAATCACCTAGAGAAATCTCATCTGTCACCAAGGTCTTAATGCGCTCATCATAACCCTCATAGTGGCCACAGATAAAAATAAGTTCTTCCTCTTGAGCCAAATCCTCAGCATAAGCCTGATCAAACTGTTTTCCAGCAGGATCGAGGAGAATGACGCGCGGATTTTTCTTTTCAATAGCATCAAAGGCATCGAAAATAGGTTGAGCTCGGAGCAACATCCCCTGCCCACCTCCGTAAGGCTCATCGTCGACATGGCGGGCCTTTTCAGCATTTTCTCGAAAATTATGATACTGGATATCTAAGAGCCCTTTTTCTCGAGCCTTTCCAACGATTGAGTGCTCCAGTGGAGAAAACATCTCTGGAAAGAGGGTTAAAATATCAATTTTCATCATCTAGCCCTTCTAAGATTTCCACATCGACTCGTTTATTTGGAATATCAACATTGAGAACCACTGGTGGGATATAAGGCAATAACAAGTCACGCTTGCCTTTTCGCTTGACCACCCAGACATCATTAGCACCTGGCTGCAGGATTTCCTTGATGGTTCCAATCAAGTTATCTCCCTCATAGACTTCCAAACCGATAATCTCATGATAGTAGAATTCACCATCATCTAGGTCATTCAAATCTTCCTCAGCGACCTTGAGACTGTATCCCTTGTACTTTTCGATAGCATTGATATGGTACATATCTTTAAATTTGATAATGTCAAAGTTCTTCTGTTTACGGTGGCTAGCGATGGTCACTGTTTGGACAAACTGATCTTTTTCATCAAACAAGGCCAGCTCAGCCCCTTTTTTAAACCGTTCTTCTGCAAAATCCGTCACAGACAAGACTCGCATCTCACCCTGCAACCCCTGCGTATTGACGATTTTCCCAACATTAAAGTAGTTCATCTTGTCTCCTGTAGTCTCCTTCTTTCCATCTTATACTGACAATTCTCGAATAATAGCCGCAATTTTTTCGGATTCAGACCACTGTAAATAATGGTGATTCCCTCCTAAAATGAGTTTAGTATTGGAAGTCCAATATTCTGATTCTCTGTACTCTTTTTCTCTATAAGCCTGACAAAAAATAAATACAGGGATATAAGATTCTATAGATACATTCTCAAAATCTTCCTCAGTAATCTCTCCAGATATCTGAAATCCTGGATCTTGATTTTCCAACTCTAAGCCTTTTTCTTGCATTATTTCCCAGATTTCTTTATTAATTTCAGGGCTAAATGTTGCTTGAGTTAAGTTCTTAAAATAAAGTTCAGGACCACACTCGTCAATCAGCCTCATCTGCTCTTCCATTTCTGGATAAGGATTTTCTAAAAAATCAGCAAACATGACGTTTTTAGTTGTCGGTTCAATTGCTAGTAAAGCCTGATACTTAATTGATTTGTTGAGCAATTTACAAGCTAAAATTCCACTCAAACTATGTACACAAAGTATATATTCAGAAATCCCTAATTCTTCAAGTACTTCATAAACCGCATCTGCAAGATTATCTAGATTTTTTCCAGCTTGGTCATGAATCGGACTCCTACCTGTGTTCGGAAAATCAATTGTCAAATAACCAATTGTAGGAGGAAGTTTTTCAAGTATAAGTGAAAAATTTTCATAACTTGGTAGAAAACCTGCGCCACTTAAACAAACTAGCATTTTCTTTTGCTTTTGATAAGTAACAGAGAGACTACCAATCTCTGTAGATACTTCAAACCTCTTCATAAAGAAATCCACTCGTTCTATATAATGAATTATTAAAAATCCTTATCCTTTATTTTATCACGTTCCAAGGATTTTCTCAAGTTGGATAAATCTCATCCTACGGAGCTACTACTTCTTCAAAAAATTCACCAACTATCTGATTAAACTCTTTAGGATGGTCATTCATCGGTTGGTGTTTACTATCTGAAATCGTTACTTGACGCGCATTGGGATTTAAGTCAATGATACCATCGTAGATCATTTTTAGGTGTTTGGGAAAATCGTGTTCGCCTCTTACTAATAGCATAGGAGGATTGCCATGATAACCTTCTATCTCATGGACAGCCAAAAAACCTGTGATTCCAAGGTTCAAAAAAACATCTCGCCCAGTTTCTATAATGGCCGTCTTGACTAATTCTCTTGTGATAGGATTGTCTGTACACATTTTTGAGTTCTTATCTGCAATCATCTTCCAAGGAATCGTTTTATACATAAGGGAACTATATTTTATACGATTTCTCTCTTTATCTGATAGGTAACGATGCTGTCCCCAACTATCTACCATGACCAAGGCTAGGACTCTTTCTGGATGGCGATAGGTGTACTCTTGAAGTGGATTCCCTCCCCAAGAATGTCCGACCAATATCACCTCTTCTAGCTGGAAATAGGACAAAATAGCATCTACATCTTGAACAGCACCTTCTAAGTCAGGTAGGCCAACTTTCATAGGTGATTCACCCTGTCCTCTAACATTGACAAAGTAGAGGTCAAATCCTTCAAAGGCATCATACTGGTGGGCCCACATCTGACTACGTCCACAAGCTCCATGATAAAAAATAATGTGGCCTTTACTTGCGTTTCCAGGACGATGATAAACAACCAAATCACAATCTACTACTGGTATAATGTGACGTACCAAAGTCTCAGGTTTTCTGTTATAAAAAGCAATAGCTTCAGCTATATCATTTTGCTTCATTTCTAAACTCTCTCTTCTTTATCCTAGTATTATTCTTTTTATCTATTTTATCATGTCATATTAAGATCATCATTTTCTAAACTTAAATACATTAAAAATTTTGAATTTTCTGTATCATTTAGATAAAGAAAAAGACTGCTACGCAATCTTTACTTTTTTCTCATCAGATTCATGCCTAAAATTCCAGCAATAATCATAGTGGCTCCGATTACATGGTAGCTATAAATTGGTTCATGGAGGATAAGAGCTCCGGCTAGAATGGTCAAAACTGTTCCAAGATTTCCAAAGACACTGACGGTTGATGCTCCAAGTCGAACAATAGCATAGATAGAGAGACTACCAGTAACGATAGAGGCTAAAATTCCCAAATAGAGTATGGAAAGTAGATAAGGAAGCTGTCCGAGCGGTGCAACGTAGGCTAATATGTTGCCATCTAGATAGTGCGAGGTCAGACTCAGCGTATTAAAGGTGACGAAGCCAACAAATATCACAACAGCTGTCATATCCATAGCCCGATAGCGTCCTCCTTTGGACTTGCTGAGGATATTGTTTATTGCATTGGCGAGAACAGATCCCAACATCAAGAGAAAGCCAAAGCTAGCAGTCTCAGTACCAAAGTTAGCTCCCTTACTAAGGAAGATGAAAACTACTCCTGCTACGGATAAAAATAAAAAGAACTTTTGAAGCAAGCTTGTCTTTTCCTTGAGAAAGGCCGATGCTAAAAGGAGAGTAAAAATCGGGACAAGAGCCTGTAAAATTCCAGCTTCAGAAGACGATATATACTGTAAAGCAAAGGATTGAAAAATAAAAAAGAGAAGAGGATAGAAAAAACTCATAGGAAGAATAGAAAGAATATCTTTTCTACTTAAACTCACTTTAATAAGTTTGGTTTGATGAAGAACGACCATTACTAAAGCTGCGATTGTATAGCGATGCGCTAAGTTTGTGAGAGGACTGGCATAGCCTAAAGCAATCTTAGTAAATAAAAAAGAAAAACCAATGATGGCTGAAAAGGATAAGGCAGCTAGGTAAGCTTTTGTTTTCTCGTTCATAGATTGTTACTCCTTTTAAAAATAGCTATTCTCAAGATTGATTGACTAGAATTCTTTGAGACTGTCTTTCCATTGTAGCATAGTAGACTGCTAGATGCTATTTCTAGGATTAGTATTTTATGCCTGCTATCACCGTTTATCTAGTTCATTGACTAAAAAGGACTCTACTAGTCTAGTCTGCCTTTCTCGTTCTTGTCTCACAAGTTCTAACTTATCTGCCTCTTGGAGATTCCTCACTTTGATAGTATAATCCGCCATTTTCCTTGCTTTATCTTTCTTATATTTACTAATACCTTCTTTATTAGTAAAAAATTGATTTCTTATCGTCTTAGAGGTCCCCCCTTTAAAAATCCTTCCAAATCACGTTCATGTTGGTACTTAATGGCTGCAATTTTACACTTCTCGCAAAAAAGCGAGACATTCGTCCCGCCCTTCTTATTTTTCGTCAATAACGATTCTTACTTTTTTGTCTTCAGTTGGGACAGAGTAGACAATCGTTCTTATCGCAGAAATAGTGCGACCCTTACGACCGATTACACGACCCACATCGCTTTGATCAAGATCCAAATGATATTCCAAAAATTCTGGTGTATCTTCAATCTTGATAGTTAAGGCATCTGGTTGTGAAATCAAGGGTTTCACAATCGCAATAATGAGATTTTCAATCGTATCCATCTGTCAACCTACTTTAAACTTATTTTGAGAATTTAGAATCGTGGAATTTCTTCAATACACCTTCTTTTGAAAGGATGTTGCGAACTGTATCTGAAGGTTGAGCTCCATCAGCCAACCATGCAAGAATGCGGTCTTCTTTCAAAGTTACTTGGTTTTCAGCAACAAGTGGGTTGTAAGTTCCAACTGTTTCGATGAAACGTCCGTCACGTGGTGAACGTGAATCTGCTACGTTGATACGGTAGAAAGGTTTTTTCTTAGAACCCATACGAGTCAAACGGATTTTAACTGCCATTTTTAATATCTCTTTTCTTATTTTTTATTTCGGTGAAATAGCTGAGCTATTTAGCACATGTTCTATTATATCAGATTTCTGACAGGTGTCAAGAAAAAAACTTGACAGACTATAATTTTTTTAAACCATTTAGAAATTTGTTAGAAGTAGGAAATAAATGTTTGAAAGAAGCTAGCCGTGAATACTATTTTATACTCAATGAAAATCAAAGAGCAAACTAGGAAGCTAGCCGCAGGTTGCTCAAAGCACTG
>NZ_JVLI01000161.1:0-1252 GCF_001072315.1 Streptococcus pseudopneumoniae
AGGCTGTACTTGAGTACGGTAAGGCGACGCTGACGTGGTTTGAATTTGATTTTCGAAGAGTATTATTTTTTCCTACAAGTATTTATTCTCTTCTATCTATTTTATTATATTTTCACAAAAAAAGCGATTGTTTCCTTTACAATCGCCTCTTTCATTATTGAACCCATTCGCCATTATAATTAACAGAATAGCCTTCTACAGTGGTATTCACTGCTAAAGCACCTGAGCTATAAGCATAGTACCATTTACTACCGACCTGGAACCAGCCAGTTGCCATAGCTCCTGATGAACGAAGATAGTACCACTTGTTACCAAGGTATTGCCAGCTCGTTTTCATATCACCATTTTCAGCATCTAAATAGTACCAAGTTGAGCCTTCTTGATACCAGCCAGTCGCCATTGCACCTGATGAACGGAGGTAGTACCACTTGTTACCAAGATATTGCCAACCAGTTTGCATAATACCAGTTGTTGGATCTAGATAATACCATGGAGCAGCTTTTAGCTTATCTTCATCATATGTAAGAGGAAAATCCTTAACCCAACCACGTGCTAGCTCCCCAACAGTCAATCTGTTGATGCGAGAATCAAAGCCACCATCCTTCAGTAAATAATACCAGTACCCCTCATCATAAATCCAACCAGTTTTTAAGGTGTGATAACTACGTTGATCTTCAAAATAATAGACTCGTTTCTCTGCTGGACTATCATATTGTTCCCCATGATGCTTGTTGACATTTGCAGCTGTTTTTGCTTCTAAAACTTGCTTACCAACAAATTCTTGTAGCACTCCATCTTGACCAAAGTAAAACCAATCTGGTCTAAAAGCAATATCTTGCCTTATAGAAGAACCAATCGTAACCCCTTCGTGTGGAGCAGGTATATATTGCCAGCCGACAACCATCTCTCCAGATAAAGGATCAAAATAATAGTACTTACCATCAATCACTCGCCAGTAGGTTTCTTTGAGTTCCCCCTTCTTGTAGTAGGTTCTACCATTTTCTTTGACAAATTGCCAACCTTCTGAATCAGCATCATCCGCCAATACTGCACTTGTCGCTAGCAAACCGAAGAAAAAGACTGCTAATGCGATTTGCATCAATTTTTTTATTATTTTCATTAGAACTATCCTCCTGCAAGGATTCTAGCAAAAATTAAATTGTATGTCAATATTACGGCTTTAAAATTATATAGTAGATTGAAACAAGATGTGAACAAATCGGTTAGGAAAGTCAAATTAATTTCTAGAAAT
>NZ_JVLI01000162.1:0-3603 GCF_001072315.1 Streptococcus pseudopneumoniae
AGGCTGTACTTGAGTACGGTAAGGCGACGCTGACGTGGTTTGAATTTGATTTTCGAAGAGTATCAATTGTGAAAGAATTACTTATCTATGATATAATAAAAAGAAAAGGCTTGCATAAGAAAGTAGGGAGAATGAAGATGAAAAGAAGACAAGATAGAAATCAGGGTGGTTTAGCTTTTCGTTTTATGAAGGGCTTGGTAAACTTTTTTAGGAGTTATCGCAGGTGGAGCAATAAAGGATTTGTGGCGGTACTCTTGCTAGCAGTTGCTTTATCAATGGGCTTGGTCTTGTTGTTTGAAAGTTTCCAAGGCATGCCTCTGACCAGTCAAAAACGAGATACTATTTCTCAAGAAGGGACTAAGCAAAAGTCTCAGGAGCAGGAAGAGGAAAAATCTGCTAGAATTATGGCCAACGGAGATTTGCTCTACCACGATGGACTTTTCTTTTCAGCTAAAAAAGAAGACGGTACCTATGACTTTCATGAGAATTTTGAGTATGTGACACCTTGGCTTAAGCAAGCAGATTTAGCTATTGGTGATTTTGAAGGAACCATTAATAAGGATCATTATTTAGCAGGTTATCCTCTCTTTAATGCTCCTGCTGAAGTTATGGATGCCATTAAGGATGCAGGTTATCATGTGCTGGATTTAGCTCATAATCATATTTTGGATTCGCAAATTGAGGGAGTTATTTCAACGGCCGATATTATTGAGAAAGCTGGAATCACTCCAATCGGAGTTTATACGCATGAACCACGTGATCAGGCTCCGCTGGTCATTAAGGAAGTGAATGGTATCAAGGTTGCACTATTAGCCTATTCCTATGGATTCAATGGAATTGAGCAGTATATTTCTCAGGAAGACTATAATCGTTATCTTTCAGATTTAAACGAAGATAAGATGAAGGCTGAAATTGAACGGGCGGAAAAGGAAGCGGATATCACCATTATCATGCCTCAGATGGGTGTTGAGTATCGATTGGAACCAACTGAGGAACAAAAAGCTCTTTATCACAAGATGATTGATTGGGGAGCGGATATTATCTTTGGAGGGCATCCTCACGTTGTGGAACCATCTGAAACGGTTGAAAAAGATGGAGAAAAGAAACTCATTATCTATTCAATGGGGAACTTCATTTCCAATCAACGGATTGAATCTATGGGAGATGAAGAAAATGCTAAGTGGACTGAACGTGGCGTTCTCATGGACGTGACCATTAAGAAGAAGGATGGAAAAACAACTATCGGAACAGCTAAAGCTCATCCTACTTGGGTCAATCGAACACCAAAGGGAACTTTTTCACCAGAAGGCTATCCTTTATATCATTATCAAACCTATATCTTGGAAGATTTTATCGATGGTGGCAGTCATCGTGATCAGTTAGATGAAGCGACTAAGGAACGAATTGATACAGCCTATAAAGAAATGAACGAACATGTAGGATTGAAGTGGGATTAGTTTGAATCCAGAGGGAAGTAAATGACGATTAAAATAATTGCGACAGATATGGATGGGACCTTGCTGGATGCTAGAGGCCAGCTTGATCTTCCACGCTTGGAAAAGATTTTAGATAAGTTGGATCAAAGGGGTATTCGTTTTGTCATCGCGACGGGCAATGAAATTCACCGCATGAGGCAACTACTGGAGCACTTGGTAAATCGAGTGGTTCTGGTTGTTGCAAACGGTGCTCGTATTTTTGAAAACAATGAACTGATTCAGGCTCAGACTTGGGATGATGCCATTGTCGATAAGGCTTTGGCTCATTTTAAGGGTCGAGCGTGTCAGGATCAGTTTGTTGTAACATCTATGAAGGGTGGTTTCGTCAAGGAAGGCACTATTTTTACAGACCTTGAAAGTTTTATGACTCCAGAAATGATTGAAAAATTCTACCAACGGATGCAGTTTGTGGATGAATTAACCTCTGACCTCTTTGGTGGTGTGCTCAAGATGAGCATGGTTGTTGGTGAGGAACGTTTGAGTTCGGTCTTGGAAGAAATCAATGACCTCTTTGCTGGTCGTGTTCGAGCTGTATCGAGTGGCTATGGTTGCATTGATATCCTTCAAGCTGGAATTCATAAAGCATGGGGCTTGGAAGAATTACTCAAGCGTTGGGACTTGAACCCCCAACAAATCATGGCTTTTGGTGACAGTGAAAATGATGTTGAGATGCTTGAAATGGCTGGAATTGCCTATGCGATGGAAAATGCTGATGATAAAGCCAAAGCTGTGGCTACTGCTCTAGCACCAGCCAACAGCCAAGGCGGAGTTTACCAAGTCTTGGAAAACTGGTTAGAAAAAGGAGAATGAAGTGGCAGTACAGTTATTAGAAAATTGGCTCCTAAAGGAACAAGAAAAACTCCAAACCAAGTATCGTCACTTAAATCAAGTTTCTGTTGTAGAGCCAGACATTCTTTTTATTGGGGATTCCATTGTCGAATATTATCCTCTGCAGGAACTATTTGGGACTGCAAAGACGATTGTCAATCGAGGCATTCGAGGTTATCAGACAGAGCTGTTACTTGAGAACCTCGATGCGCATCTGTACGGTGGAGCAGTAGATAAAATTGTCCTTCTGATTGGAACAAATGATATCGGAAAAGATGTGCCTGTGAATGAGGCTCTCAATAATCTCGAAGCGATCATTCAATCCATTGCTCGCGATTATCCACTGACAGAGATTAAATTGCTTTCTATTTTGCCAGTCAATGAAGCCGAGGAGTACAAGCAGACAGTCTATATCCGCACAAATGAAACAATTCAGAACTGGAATCAAGCCTATCAAGAGCTTGCTTCTGCCTATATGCAGGTGGAATTTGTGCCAGTATTTGATTGTTTGATAGACCAAGAAGGCCAACTCAAAAAAGACTATACTACTGATGGGTTGCACCTTAGTGTTGCCGGTTATCAGGTTTTGTCAAAAGCCTTGAAAGACTATCTTGTGTAGTTAGTTGATTTCTTTTTTGCATTTTTGAGTTAGATAAGGTATAATGGTTTTATTGTCTTTTGGGGTCGTTACGGATTCGACAGGCATTATGAGGCATATTTTGCGACTCGTGTGGCGACGTAAACGCTCAGTTAAATATAACTGCAAAAAATAACACTTCTTACGCTCTAGCTGCCTAAAAACCAGCAGGCGTGACCCGATTTGGATTGCTCGTGTTCAATGACAGGTCTTATTATTAGCGAGATACGATCAAGTCTTGTCTAGCGGCTTGATAAGAGATTGATAGACTCGCAGTTTCTAGGCTTGAGTTATGTGTCGAGGGACTGTTAAACTAATACATAACCTATGGTTGTAGACAAATATGTTGGCAGGTGTTTGGACGTGGGTTCGACTCCCACCGGCTCCATTATTCTTTTGCATTCTTTTGCATTCCTTGGTAAAACGTTGTTAAATCAACGTTTTTTATTTTTGTCTTTGGTATTCCTTGGTATTCTTTTGCGAAAAAGGGAGTCACAAAAGGAGTCACAAAAAGGAGGCGAGCCTCCTTAAAAATCAATATATAGTAAAATGAACCAAAGATAGTACACAATGTGGTATAATCTTCTTATGGCATATTCAATAGATTTTCGTAAAAAAGTTCTCTCTTATTGTGAGCGAACA
>NZ_JVLI01000163.1:0-7034 GCF_001072315.1 Streptococcus pseudopneumoniae
GATTGAAACAAGATGTGAACAAATCGGTTAGGAAAGTCAAATTAATTTCTAGAAATATTTTAACAGCCATAACGTACTATTCTAGATTCAATATACTATATCTTGTTCTTGTTTCAATTGACGATATCACATTATGTACTGTTTTGCTTCATTTTATATAAAAGGACTTAGTCTTGTGCAGTACAGAACTAAATCCTTTCAATAATTATTTGTGCAACTTTTTGGGGTTAGTAAAGAGAAGCTCGTTTTTGTTCATTCTCTTTCTGTGTCAAGTCTCTTAATCTTTATTTTCGTATGGCAAGATTAAGTTCAAGATGATTCCTGTCATGGCTGATAAAGCAGTACCTGAAAGTGTAACTGGACCGAGTTTAAGGATAGCTCCTCCAAGTCCAAGGACCAACATAGCACTTGCGATGATTAGGTTACGCATTTGAGCGAAATAAACACGTTCTTTGATCAAGACTTTCAAACCGTTGCTGGCGATAACTCCATAAAGTAGGATTGACATCCCACCAAGTACAGTTGACAAAGAGCCAAAAAAGGAACCAAAATGGTTCCTAAAACTTATTATTAGTTACTTGCGCCAGATGTAGCGTCTGCGCCACCACCGTGACCTCCAGCATCACCTGAATCAGAAGCTCCAGATGTAGCATCTGCTCCGCCATGTCCTCCAGCAGGAGCTGCAGCATTTCCACCAACTAGACGTTGACCAGTTGTATTGAGGTACCAGTCAAGCCATGGTTGGAAATTAAAGATGATTTCATTGATTCCAGCATATGAACCATCTGGATAGTACATTGCTTGGTAATTATGGGTATTAATAACGCCTTCTGGTGTTCCTGGCACAATTGTACGGACATATTCTTGATCCCCGTTACGCAATACGCCGACAACCCATTCAACGTTTTTCATTCTAGAATCTGGCAATGAACCGTGCACAGTTCCTAAACGGTTTCCTGATTGAGCACATACACGTTTACCAAACATTGTATTTGGATCTTGGTGGGCGTTATTAAAGTACAAGAATTGGTTATTATCATCTGCAAATGTCAATTCAAATGGCATTGCTTTCAAGAACATGTCAATTTGGTTAACTGTCAAGATACCATGGTCTAATTTAACATAAGTATCTCCAGAAACAGCTCCAACAAGTTCAGCTGCTTTTTCTACCCATTCAGGATCATCAGGGTCAACACCTTGAATGGTAGTTGCAATTGAATTTGTACAATATAAATCTTCTGGTGCAATTGGTTTTGGTTTTTTCAATTTTGAAACGACTCCCACATATTTTACAAAGTTGTCCAAGCATGTTTCAAGGAAATTAATAGTTCCTTCATTTGTGATATTGCCCTCTGCGTCAAACGCTTCTTTGGCTTTACCAAGAAGAAATTCATTTCCTGGAAGAGTGTAGGCATTAACACCTGGAGCGTCAAGAATCTTACGAAGGTGAACTTGGGCACGAGAAGTACCTTGGTCGTAGTAAGAAGCTCCCACAATCATGACTGGTTTGTTTTCAAATGGATGAACTTCGTATGAAAGCCATTCAAGAACAGATTTTAGAGAAGCTGAGATTGTGTGGTTGTGCTCAGGAGTAGCAATAATGACACCATCAGCACGAGTAATTCTGTTATACAAGAGACGCAATTGGAAACTTTCATCCCATTTTTCGTCTTGGTTGAACATTGGAACTTCGTCAATTTCGAGAACTTCTAATTCAAATTTGAGTTTGAAGTGACGACGGATGAATTCCAAGAGTTTACGGTTATATGATTGATCGTAGTTTGATCCTACAAGTCCAACAAATTTCATTCTTTTTGGTCTCCTATCTTACAAATTTTCCCAGTCAAAGTCTTCAGCATCTTTGCGAAGTAGGGCTTGTGCGTTACGCAATTTTTCTGTAATTTTTACAAAGATACGGAAGTCGTCAAAAGTGGCATCCAGTTTTTTAATAACATCAAGATCTACTAAATCTCCACTTGGATTAAAGGCTTGAAGAGAATGTGAAAGCAAGAATTCATCAGGAAGGACACTTGCTTTGATTTCTGGAGCATTCAAGATTTGGCGAAGTTGTAATTGGGCGCGTGATGAACCAAGCGTACCGTAAGAAGCACCTGTAATCATGATTGGTTTGTTCAAGAGTGGGTAAATACCATAAGACAACCAAGCAAGAGCGCTCATCAAAACAGCTGGGATAGAGTGGTCATACTCAGGAGTACCGATAATAACGCCATCTGCCTCTTCGATTTTAGCAGCAATTTCCAGAATTTCAGCAGGTACTTGCTTGTCAGCTGGCTTGTTAAAGACAGGGATATCCTTGATTTCAACAAGTTCAATTTCAGCTTTGTCAGCAAAGTGTTTTTGCATGTATTGAAGCAATTGACGGTTTGTAGAACGTTTTGAATTTGTTCCAACAATAGCAATAAGTTTTAACATGAGATTTCCTTTCTCTTTTTACATAATACGATTTTAAAACTCCATTGAAACATCTATTTCTATAGAGTTGGAATTCCTGAAGAACAGCTTAGGTGGCCTTCTTTATCGATGAGGATGACTTCGATGCCCTTCAAACTTTCGACTTGCCAAAGGATAGAAGCAGGTCTTTCTCCAAAGAGTCGAGTTGTCCAGATTTCGCCATCAACTGATTTATCAGAGATAATTGTCAGACTAGCGAGTTCTGTTTCAACAGGATATCCTGTTTGACTGTCAAAAATGTGATGGTAATCTTTTCCATCGACTGTCAGGTGACGTTCATAAATGCCTGAAGTCACGACAGATTTATTGACAACGGGGATTGTCATTAAGTGATTTCCCCTCGGATTGGCTGGGTCTTGAATCCCGATTTGCCAAGCTTGATCCCCTCTTGCCTGATTTTTTCCAATGGTTAGGATATTCCCTCCCAGATTGATTAAGGCAGATGTCACTCCCTCATCTCTAAGAAATTGGGCAACCTTATCCGCACTATAACCCTTGGCTAAACAACCAAGATCGATCTTCATTCCTTTCTGTTTTAAAAACACAGTGGAAGTGGAAGAATCTAACTCGATATAATGAGGATTGATTAGAGGTAGCACCGATTCAATTTCTTGAGGCTGGGCGACCTTGGCATCTGAAAAACCGATACGCCAGGTTTGAATTAAGGGACCAATGCTGATGTTGAGATGGCTAGAGGGCGCTAAGCTATGCTCTAACCCAAGTGAAATCAGTTCAAACAGGTCTGGATGAACCTTGACGGGGGCTATTCCAGCTTGATGATTTATTTCCATCAACTCAGATTCTTGGCTATTGGCATTGAAGCGGTATTCTAGCTCTCTGAGTAAATCAAAGGATTTCTGGAGCAAGATATCTGCTCGCTCATCCACTAATGAAATAGTGATAGTGGTTCCCATTAGGCGTTCAGAATGTGAACTAAGAGGCAAGCTACCAACTCCTTTCTCTTATGAAAAGAAGGTTGAAATATAGTAAATTTATGAAAAATGAACCCCTTACATTTTCTTTCCATGATACTAGCATACCATAAAGTCAGCGTTTTCACAAATAAAATTTGTAAAGATGTCAAGAAATATGCTCAAGAAATGAAGAAAAATTGCAAGAATCCGTGTTAAGGTACAGATTATTTACATTTTTTTACAAAAAAATCGGGAAAATCAACTAAAGTCTTGTAAACGCTAACAGTAAATGTTATACTAGAAGAGTAAATTTAAAATTGAAGGTAGGAATTTTTTATGAGTAAAATCGTTGTAGTTGGTGCTAACCACGCTGGTACAGCATGTATTAATACTATGTTGGATAATTTTGGAAATGAGAATGAAATCGTTGTATTTGACCAAAACTCTAACATCTCTTTCCTAGGATGTGGAATGGCCCTCTGGATTGGGGAACAAATTGACGGTGCTGAAGGCTTGTTCTATTCTGATAAAGAAAAATTGGAAGCTAAAGGTGCTAAGGTTTACATGAACTCACCTGTTCTTTCAATCGACTATGATAACAAAGTAGTTACAGCAGAAGTTGAAGGAAAAGAGCACAAAGAATCATACGAGAAATTGATTTTTGCTACAGGTTCTACACCAATCTTGCCACCAATCGAAGGTGTTGAAATTGTTAAAGGCAACCGCGAATTTAAAGCAACTCTTGAAAACGTACAATTCGTGAAATTGTACCAAAATGCTGAAGAAGTTATCAATAAACTTGCTGACAAGAGCCAGCACCTTGACCGTATCGCCGTTGTTGGTGGTGGTTACATCGGTGTTGAACTTGCTGAAGCCTTTGAACGTCTTGGAAAAGAAGTTGTCCTTGTCGATATTGTTGATACTGTCTTGAACGGTTACTATGACAAAGACTTCACACAAATGATGGCGAAGAACTTGGAAGACCACAACATCCGCTTGGCGCTTGGTCAAACTGTTAAAGCAATCGAAGGTGACGGTAAAGTTGAACGCTTGATTACTGATAAAGAAACTTTCGATGTGGATATGGTTATCCTTGCAGTTGGTTTCCGTCCAAATACAGCCCTTGCTGATGGTAAGATTGAACTCTTCCGTAACGGTGCCTTCCTTGTAGACAAGAAACAAGAAACTTCACTTCCTGGTGTATTTGCCGTTGGTGACTGTGCGACTGTTTATGACAACGCTCGTAAAGACACAAGCTACATCGCCCTTGCTTCAAACGCAGTTCGTACTGGTATCGTTGGTGCCTACAACGCTTGTGGACATGAATTGGAAGGAATCGGTGTTCAAGGTTCAAATGGTATTTCAATCTACGGTCTTCACATGGTTTCAACTGGTTTGACTCTTGAAAAAGCTAAAGCTGCTGGTTACAACGCAACTGAAACAGGCTTTAACGATCTTCAAAAACCAGAATTTATGAAGCATGACAACCATGAAGTTGCCATCAAGATTGTCTTTGACAAAGATAGCCGTGAAATTCTTGGTGCGCAAATGGTCTCACGCGATTCTGCAATCAGCATGGGAATCCACATGTTCTCACTTGCTATCCAAGAGCATGTAACAATTGATAAATTGGCATTGACAGACCTATTCTTCTTGCCACACTTTAATAAACCATACAACTACATCACAATGGCTGCACTTACAGCTGAAAAATAAAAATGAATGAGCTATCTGGCCTTAAGCTAAGGTCAGATAGTTTTTTCATCATTCTGTACCCATACAATTATGTTTTTTTTATCTTGTGATTCATTCTAATCTAACTTAAAATGAAATGGTAGCTACCAATACAAATGATGAGGAAAAAGAAATGACTGAAAATCGTTATGAACTAAATAAAAACTTGGCACAGATGCTCAAAGGTGGGGTTATCATGGACGTTCAAAATCCTGAACAGGCCCGTATTGCAGAAGCTGCTGGTGCGGCAGCTGTGATGGCCTTGGAGCGGATTCCAGCTGATATTCGTGCAGCTGGTGGTGTTTCCCGTATGAGTGATCCAAAGATGATTAAGGAAATTCAAGAAGCGGTTAGTATTCCAGTAATGGCCAAGGTCAGAATCGGGCATTTTGTTGAGGCTCAGATTTTAGAGGCTATCGAAATTGACTATATCGATGAGAGTGAGGTTTTATCTCCAGCTGACGACCGTTTCCATGTGGACAAGAAAGAATTCCAAGTTCCTTTTGTTTGTGGTGCTAAGGATTTGGGAGAAGCCTTGCGTCGTATCGCTGAAGGTGCTTCTATGATTCGTACTAAAGGAGAACCAGGTACAGGGGATATTGTCCAAGCTGTTCGTCATATGCGCATGATGAATCAGGAAATTCGCCGTATTCAAAACTTACGTGAGGACGAACTTTATGTTGCTGCCAAGGATTTGCAAGTCCCTGTAGAATTGGTTCAATACGTCCATGAACATGGAAAATTGCCTGTTGTAAACTTCGCGGCTGGAGGTGTTGCAACGCCAGCAGATGCTGCGCTTATGATGCAATTAGGTGCAGAAGGCGTCTTTGTCGGTTCAGGTATTTTCAAGTCAGGAGATCCTGTTAAACGAGCCAGTGCCATTGTTAAGGCTGTGACTAACTTCCGTAATCCTCAAGTCTTAGCTAAAATCTCTGAAGATTTAGGAGAAGCCATGGTTGGTATCAATGAAAATGAGATCCAAATCCTCATGGCTGAGCGAGGAAAATAGATGAAAATCGGAATATTGGCCTTGCAAGGTGCTTTTGCAGAACATGCAAAAGTACTAGATCAATTAGGAGTCGAGAGTGTTGAAATCAGAAATCTAGATGATTTTCAGCAAGAACAGAGTGACTTGTCGGGTTTGATTTTACCTGGAGGAGAGTCTACAACCATGGGCAAGCTCTTACGAGACCAGGAGATGCTTATTCCCATCCGAGAAGCCATTTTATCTGGCTTACCAGTATTTGGGACCTGTGCGGGTTTAATTTTGCTGGCTAAGGAAATTACTTCTCAGGAAGAGAGTCATCTAGGAACTATGGATATGGTGGTCGAGCGCAATGCCTATGGGCGCCAATTAGGAAGTTTCTACACGGAAGCAGAATGTAAGGGAGTCGGTCAGATTCCAATGACCTTTATCCGTGGTCCAATTATCAGCAGTGTTGGCGAAGATGTAGAAATTCTAGCAAGAGTTGACGATCAAATTGTTGCTGCCCAAGAAAAAAATATGATGGTGACCTCTTTTCATCCAGAATTGACTGATGATGTGCGCTTGCACCAGTACTTTATAAATATGTGTGACAAAAAGATAGTGGAATAAAAATTGATAAATCAAGTTTCGATTCGCTTTTTCCAAAGAATCATTGTTTAAGTCATCTGACAGTATTCTGTGATTTTAGATTTATTTACGATAAATTAGAAAAGAATGATTGTTTTGACTTAGGGCATAAAGCTTATATGCTGAATATAGTGTTCAAGTATCTTTTATTGGGAGCACTTTAGAGGATGGAGTTAAAATACTATTCTATACTCCTTAATACTCTTCGACAATCTCTTCAAACCACATCAGCTTCACCTTGCCGTAGATATGGTTACTGACTTCGTCAGTTCTATCCACAACCTCAAAACAGTGTTTTG
>NZ_JVLI01000164.1:0-2066 GCF_001072315.1 Streptococcus pseudopneumoniae
TTTACTTGCTCAGCCTTGACATCTACTAAAATTTCTGATAGTATTAATCTTACTGATAAACAAGTCCCAATTGTTTATCTTTATGAGAGGTACGTTGCTGCGTGCCTCTTTTTTTTATTGATAAGATTATTATACAATATTTATTACTATAAGTCAAGAGTTTACTGACTCCATGACATCTTATTTATTGATTTTTTTCCCTGCAAAACGTTGTTTGTCTCGCTGTTTTCGACCTTTCCAAGAAGCATTTACAATAGTTCCTAAACTCCTTGGGGCTTGATCGATTTTTTTGCGTACTTTTGCACTGCTCATTCCTTCTGAGTGATATTTTTCATATTCATTTCTCCAATTACCAAAAAATAAATCTCGGAGTTCTTGATTGTAAGACAACAAAATAAGATGGGACATAGCATCTGCATGATTTAATGACCAATACATTCCTCTATTTTTCATCCGATAACTGATTTTCCGATGCTGGCTTTCCATAATTCCTAAACTTGCTGTTTCTAGATTCCTCTGCTCAGGAGGTTGCATATATTTAAAATTACCAAGGATTCTATTCTTAAAAACCTTAAAAGTATCAATCTTCTTTTCGTTCTGATTAAGCAGGACGAATGATTCTAGTGTATCAATAGCTGTTTTCAATTTCTGCTTGCAGTGGCTATCTATGGCTTTCATAAATTGATCTAGTAGCTCTTCGGAATACGGTTTGACCAACTTTTTTATTTCTTTGTTTAGATGGTACCTATCCCAAAAATGTTGATGGTGCTCAATTCCTAGATCTTTTGATATCTCTTTAAATAAACGTGGAGTATATCCGTGCCCCATATCTGAATTAGTCACAAGTAGAGTATCTGACGTAATTTTAAAATGATTATAAATATAATCTACTACTCTTTTCCTTGCTATTCGATTATTGGGAGACACAATTTCCACCTTATCTTTTAAAATTTTCCTCTTTCCATACTCCTCCGTTCCGGTATGAATGACAAAATGAGATAATTCTTTATTCTGTTGTTCTTTTTCTCTTCCACTAACCTTTATCCAAACACCATCTCCTTCAAGATAAATGACAGGTGCCTCAATTTTCTTGACAACTACCTCATCACTATAGTAACGATAATCTTCTTTTTCATTTAACAACTGACTTGCTAGTTTAATTGCTTTTAACACTGTGTCTTTAGTAATATAAATCTGGTACATCAGTTCAATAACTTCCACAACTTTTCGATACGGTAACATTGTAGCTAGTTTGGTGATCTGATACAGCAATTCTTTGGAATAAGCAATACGTTTCTCCAGACCTAACTTTTCATCTACTGGAATCCTACATTTCCCATTCTTATACCAGCGCCTTCTTGAAAAAGTTACCTGACCAAACGTAAATGTAACGGTTCTCTCAGCATAGTTTACAAATTTGTAACCTCTAGCTCTCATTGTGGGAGCAATATAGTTGTCATAGTCACTTACAAATTTATGAAATCCTTGTAGATTTTTCTTCTTAAATTTCTCTACAAATTCTCTTTCATCAATAATTTTTGTATCCAAAATAAAAACACTCCCAACTAAAATCATAATAAAAAAGTATAAAGATTTTAGTTCGAGAGTTCAAATGTTTTTTGTCAGCAAAGATAAAAATCTGGTATTAAACCAGACCTTTAGGTAGTTAACAGTAATATCATCTCATAACTAATATGACTCATTTAACAACAAAAGCAGTAAGTTAAAATAAATGCAAAACGTAATTATAATTATATTTGTAATTACGTTTATAGTTATATTTGTATTTATAAATATAAACCCGTTTCTTCTCTGAATTGGCTTTTTTGATGATGATTTTCTTCTGCCTTTTGCTTAAACTGTTGCACCTTTTCTTAGCATTTATCTGACTTTTTTATGAAGTCCCCCTCTTTCTCATCATTGATAGCTCCTTCAAATCCTTTATTTTTAAGATAATTCATATAGAAAAGTTGCTCAGTTCGGAAATAATCAAATAATAGCTGTCTGTTATCATGAACCTGAAATGCTTCAAGCGCTGAATAATAAGTCGCCTTATTAATATCATC
>NZ_JVLI01000165.1:0-25672 GCF_001072315.1 Streptococcus pseudopneumoniae
AGTCAGTAACATATATACGGCAAGGCGACGTTGACGTGGTTTGAAGAGATTTTCGAAGAGTATAAACAGAAAGGTAGAGCGCGTGTTCTAATTTGAACACGAGCAGAAATTCGTACCTATAAGATGCTTGGAACAGATGTGGTCGGAATGTCAACTGCTCCTGAAGTTATTGTTGTAGCCTACTCAGGTTTGAAACTTCTAGGAATTTTATGTATTACTAACTATACTACTGGTTTCAAAGAAGAGATTAACCACGAAGAGGTTATAGAAGTGACTGAGTGTGTTAAAGGTGATTTTAAAGGCGTACTTAAAGCCGTTTTTGCTGAATTATTACTATGTTAAAAGAATTGAGGAGTATTTTTCAGAAAATCCCTTATAATCTTAAATTATTCCTAGCAGTAATTTTGCAAGGAATAGTTTCAGGTTTATCTGGTATTTTTCTACATTATCTTTTAAAGATAATAGAGGGGATAGCTTTTGGTCAATCAGAGCATCAAACTGTATTCTTGACAGATGGAGTTTCCTCATCGCGAATAGGATTAAGTTTAATAATCGTGGGTGTCAGCTCATCCTTGGTCTGGTATTTCTTGCAAAAAAAATCACAGATTTTTTCCATTAAAGCACAGATGAAGGATGAGACTTCACAATACAAACTTCATTTTTTAAAACAGCTATTTCATTCAATTTGGCAAATTATTGCAGTTGGAGGGGGAGCCCCCATTGGCAAAGAAGCTGCGCCACGAGAGATTGGAACTCTATTTGCAGGACCAATTGGAAAAATATGTTCTCTCTCTAAGAAGGATCAAATCTTTCTCCTTGCTTGTGGTGCGGGTGCTGGTTTAGCAGCTGTCTACCAGGTTCCATTAACAAGTGTCTTCTTTGTTTTTGAAACTCTAGGAATTGCTCTATCTATTAAACGAGTTGTCTTAGTCGGTTTGACTACCTATGTATCAACCTATACAGCAGGCTTGGTTATTTCAAATCATGCTCTATACCAGATTCCAGCCATTGCATGGTCATTAAAGGAAATGTGGATTATTCCCTTATTACTTCTTTTCTTAACCCCACTAGCTTGGCTTTTTGGTCGCTTGAGTAAAGAAGTGTCTTCAAACAGGATAAAAGATAAACGAATACTTCTCACATTGCCTACAGCTTTTCTTTTTCTTGCTGGGTTGGCAAGTTATTTTCCACATCTACTTGGAAATGGACGTATGATGGCTCAGGAAGTATTGAATGGTAGCAATGGCAAAACAGTATTCCTCTTGTTTACCCTAAAAGCACTGGTCGTTCTTATTACTCTGTGGGCAGGGGCCTATGGTGGTACACTTACGCCATCTTTTGCCTTGGGGATGGCTGGCGCTGCTCTCTTTGGAATGATTCTAGGTGGGGATAACCAGTCAAGCATTTTGCTTTTGGGATCGGTTTGCTTTTTGTCTGTGACCTTGAGGGCGCCCTGGTCTGCAACTGGATTAGTAATAGGCTTCACTGGGCTAGCTTTAGATTCTCTTCCCTATCTCTTAGTAACAGCTGTTTTAGCCTATGAATTTGCGAAAATATTAGACCGTTTTTCTTGGGCTAACATACTGTGTCAGAAGTCAAAGAATAGAGTAATAAGATAGAGAACGACCGTTTCTTCTAATCAAAGATTTATCTTAAAAGATTAAAAACTATTGTCAATTTATCAATAACTGTTTAAAAAAATGTAGTAGTCTTATCGGAGCCATGATTGAATCCGATTTTTCCTAGCTATGAAATATACAAAAAAGAAAGGTAGAGCGTGTGTTTTGATTTGAACACGAGCGGAAAACTCGGAAAATAGATAATCTGACTGAGAAATCAGGATTTCTCGTCAGATTCCTAATTTTCAGTCGTTTTCTTTTCGCTCTTTAATCTTCATAAAATAAAGAAAGGATGGGTTAACTGTATTCATTGAACTGAATACGGGCGGAGAACTGTGTAAAAAAGATAAACTGTCTAGCATCTGAGATGCTTCGCCAGTTTCCTATTTTTACTTTGTTCTCTGTCGCCCTTTATATCTTAACTATGTCTATCCATATTGCTGCTCAGCAGGGTGAAATTGCTGATAAAATTCTTCTTCCTGGGGATCCTCTTCGTGCTAAGTTTATTGCGGAGAATTTCCTTGAAGATGCTGTTTGTTTTAACGAAGTGCGTAACATGTTTGGTTACACGGGTACTTACAAGGGCCACCGTGTATCTGTCATGGGAACTGGGATGGGGATGCCATCGATTTCGATTTATGCGCGTGAGTTGATTGTTGACTACGGTGTGAAAAAATTGATCCGTGTGGGAACAGCAGGTTCATTGAATGAAGATGTTCACGTCCGTGAATTGGTTTTGGCGCAGGCAGCTGCAACCAACTCAAACATCGTCCGTAATGACTGGCCACAGTACGATTTTCCACAAATCGCTAGTTTTGATTTGCTAGATAAGGCCTACCATATTGCCAAAGAACTTGGTATGACAACCCACGTTGGGAACGTTTTGTCTTCTGATGTCTTTTATTCAAACTACTTTGAAAAGAACATCGAGCTTGGTAAATGGGGAGTCAAGGCTGTGGAAATGGAAGCAGCAGCTCTTTACTATCTTGCTGCCCAATACCACGTTGATGCGCTAGCTATCATGACCATCTCTGATAGCTTGGTCAATCCTGACGAAGACACAACTGCAGAAGAACGCCAAAATACCTTCACCGATATGATGAAGGTTGGTTTGGAAACCTTGATTGCAGAATAATTATAGCCAAAAAAGGAAGCCCTTCTTTATGAATTGGAGGACTTCCTTTTCTTATCCAGAAATTGATCTAGCTCTCTTTGATTTCGAAGAATAGTGACTTTATGTGAGTATTCTTGGCAAAGTTTTTGGTAATTTTTTCTTTGGGCTTTAGTCCGTCCATCCCTGAGAATCCATCTGATAAACTCCCAATTAAATTGTTCTTGACAACCAGCTGCCATACTTTCTCTCACTTTTCCTCTGTATTTTAAATAGCGCTTAAAGGCTCTTAGCAAACAATTCCAAGCAGAGAAGTTTAAAAAGATGATCTGGTCAGCTTCGTCCATTCTTTCCTCATAACAACACCAAGAATAATTACCATCGATGACCCAAGCTTCATGCTTGGTGAGAAAGTTTTTCATCTCGATCAACATCCATTCGCGATCACTGTCTTGCCAACCGGGTTGAAATTGGAGTGTGTCCATGTGAAGTTTTGGGATGGAGTAGCAGTGAGACAACTTTTCAGCTAGCGTTGACTTACCTGAACCAGAATATCCGATAATTGCAATTTTCATTTTCTACCTTTTCCTATTTGGAGACAAAAAAACAGCCTCTATGGACTGTTTCTTATTTAGCAAGTTTAGCTGAAAGACGAGCTTTATCGCGACTTGCTTTGTTTTTGTGAATCAAACCTTTAGTTTCTGCTTTATCGATAGCTGAGCTAGCAGCACGGAAAAGTTCTTCAGATGGGTTTGCTTCGAAAGCTTTGATAGCAGTACGCATAGCTGATTTTTGAGCTGAGTTCTTTTCGTTTTGTTTAACGTTCAATTCAGCGCGTTTGATAGCTGATTTAATGTTTGCCAATGTTCTTACCTCCATATTTACTAACTATACCATTATATCTGAAAACTTACGTTTTGACAAGGGAAAATTACTTTTTTAAGTAAATTTCATCGATTTCATGGTTCTTGCTTTTATGAAGAATCACTTCCGCACGATTTCTGGTTGGTTCAATATAATTTTGTAGATTTGTGAGATTGATACTGGTCCAGACCTGATGGGCAAAGGACTCCACTTCCCCAATCGGCATCTGAGTAAAACGATAATAGTAGCTATCAGGGTCGTTTTGGGCTAGGCTCAGCATTTTCAAGAAACGGTCCAGATACCAACTCTCGATGTCATCGACTCCAGCATCAACATAGATGGAAAAGTCAAAGAAGTCAGTGATATAGAGGCGTTCGTTTTGTGGATTTTGAAAGACATTGATTCCTTCAACAATCACAAAATCAGCAGCTTTGACACTTTGTTTCTCTTCGGGTACGATGTCGTAAACTTCATGAGAATAGACAGGAATATCCACATCTTGACCATTTTTGATGCGGTCCAAGAAGTTGAGAAGAGCCTCCATATCATAGCTTTCAGGAAATCCTTTACGATTTAAAATCCCCTGCTCAATCAAGGTTTGATTGGGATATAGAAAACCATCAGTTGTAACCAACTCAACCGTAGCATCTGTAAGTGTACGGGATAGTAGGATTTGCAGTAGGCGACTAGTTGTGGATTTTCCAACGGCAACACTCCCAGAAACCCCAATGATAAAAGGCTGGGATTTGCTTTCACGTTGAAGGAAAATTCCTTTTGAGAAGGCTAAATCATCCTTAGTTCGCTTGTAAATCTGAATCAGATGAGCTAGGGGAAGATAGACATCAGTAACATCCTGTAAACTAATCTGGTCATTAAAACTCTTGATAGATTCTAATTCCTCTTCTGTCAAAGGAGGTGTTGTCTTTCGATGTAACGATTGCCAAGTCTGGCGGCTGATTTTTTCAAAATGTAAAAATTCGTTGGTCATTTGTTTTCCCCTAGATATTTTGTCTATCATACCATAAAAAGCTAAAAAAATAAAGCGGTTTCTTGAATGTGTTAAGTCAATAGTATATAATATAAGTAGATAGAGGATGAACAATTTATTGATGAAGTAGGAGCTACTTTCTCCTGACTTATAAGCTAATAAAGGGGGCTTTGGGATTCACAACTTATAGGAGGTGTACTATGAAAATCTTAAAACGTTACCTATTGGAACTCTGTTTTATTTTAAGTTTTGCACTACCTTTTATAAAAGGGGCGAATGCGGATAATGGCAGACGCTTTGTGGAAATCTATTACGGTTTTACTTTTTTGATGGAACATGCTATTGTAACAGCTATCTTTATCTGTTCGCTCTTGATTGCTTTCTTATTAAAAAAACGATGGGCGAAATGGCTTGCTGCTGGTAGTTATTGCTTTTTAGTCCTATGGATTGCGACAGAGGGTTATTTCTTCCGCATGTCGATAGAAGATTTGCTACGACTTTGGACAAGTTCAGAAATCTTGACACAAACTTATCAGTTGGGCTTTTATCTAAATATTTTGTTGGGAATTTTGTTGATAATTAAGTATCTGAAGGTTAAGCAATAGTAATAAAAATGCGCTTGATTATGGACAATAAATTTGTTGTTTTATCATGGCAATGATAGCTGTAGTCCTAGATGAAATACTATTTGCTTATAAAGGTTGAAAGAGATTGAAGGGGAGCTATTGTAAAGCAACTTCCTTCAATCTTTTTGTCTCATTCTGGATATGTAAACGATTTACAATTTAAGTCAAATTATGGTAAAATAGTTTCATGAGTAAAATGTACTATGCAGAAAATCCTGACGCTGCTCATGACATTCATGAGTTGAGAGTGGACTTGTTGGGAGAAAAAATGACCTTTCTGACGGATGCGGGTGTTTTTAGCAAGAAAATGGTTGACTTTGGCAGTCAACTTTTGCTCAAGTGTCTGGAGGTCAACCAAGGAGAAACTGTCCTTGATGTCGGCTGTGGTTATGGTCCATTAGGTTTGTCCTTAGTCAAGGCTTACGGCGTTCAGGCGACCATGGTTGACATCAATAATCGTGCCTTGGATTTGGCGCGACAAAATGCTGAACGAAATAAAATAGAAGCGACGATTTTCCAGTCCAACATCTATGAACAAGTTAAAGGGAAATTTGACCATGTCATTTCTAATCCTCCTATCCGTGCGGGCAAGCAAGTGGTTCATGAAATTATTGAGAAAAGTAAAGATTTTTTGGAAACTGGTGGGGATTTGACTATCGTTATTCAGAAAAAACAAGGGGCTCCAAGTGCCAAGTCTAAGATGGAAGATGTGTTTGGCAATTGTGAAATCGTCAAAAAAGATAAGGGATACTATATCCTTAGAAGTGTGAAAGAATGAGAGCAGTTGATTTAATCCAAAAAAAACGTGATGGTCAAGAACTGACTTCAAGTGAAATTGAATGGCTAGTTGAAGGCTATGTGTCAGGAACTGTTCCTGATTATCAGATGTCTGCTTTTGCTATGGCTGTCTATTTCAAAGGAATGACGACACGAGAAATTTCTGATTTGACCATGAATATGGTTAAGACTGGGCAAGAGTTTGACCTGTCAGCCATTGATGGTGTGAAAGTTGACAAGCATTCTACGGGTGGTGTTGGTGATAAGGTGACCTTGATTTTGGCTCCCCTTGTTGCTAGCTTCGGTGTGCCTGTAGCAAAAATGAGTGGTCGTGGTCTCGGCCATACTGGCGGTACGATTGATAAATTGGAGTCCATTAAGGGTTATCAAGTGGAACGCAGTCAAGAGGATTTTATTCGTCAGGTTCAGGATATTGGTGTATCTGTCATTGGGCAATCAGACCAGCTTGTCAAAGCAGATAAGCTTCTCTACGCCCTCCGTGATGTAACCGCAACTGTCGACACGATTCCTTTGATTGCGAGTTCGGTGATGAGCAAGAAAATTGCGGCAGGGGCGGATGCTATTTTGCTAGACGTGACTGTCGGAGAGGGTGCTTTCATGAAGACGGTTGATGAGGCGCGTGAATTGGCTCAAACCATGGTGGAACTTGGTAAGGCAGTTGGTCGAAAGACGGTAGCAGTGATTACCGATATGAGCCAGCCTTTAGGGCGTGCTATTGGAAATCGTTTGGAAATCCTTGAAGCATTGGAGATTTTACAAGGTCAAGGCCGTCAGGATATTACCCACTTCATATGTGAGTTGGCTCAAATTATGCTTGGTCTGGCAAATGTAAACAAGACAGTTGAAGAAGTTCGGCAACATCTTGAAAATGGTCAAGCACTGGCTAAGTTTGAGGAAATGGTCCGAGCCCAAGGTGGAGACTTTGAAGACCTCTATCGTCCTGTAAATGTAGCCCATGTGGTGGAAATCCCTGCTCAGGAAACGGGTGTCATTTCAGCTCTTCCAGCTATGGAATTTGGGCTTTATGCCATGAGACTGGGAGCTGGTCGTGCAGTCAAGTCTGATGCCTTGGACTATGAGACAGGAATTGTTTTTGAAAAGAAAGTTGGAGATTCCGTTCAAAAGGGAGAAATTGTTGCAAAAGTATACACAAATGGAAAAATTTCTCCTCAGCTAGTTACAGATTTTCAAAAATATGTTAAAATAAATGATAGGGTGCAAAGTTTACGAGAAATTATAGAAATTATCTCATAAACCGCAGGAGAATCCGAATATGAAATTAAATAAATATATCGATCATACGCTTTTAAAGCAAGATGCAACAGAAAATCAAATTGATTGTTTGTTGTCTGAGGCTAGAGAGTATGATTTTGCCAGTGTTTGCGTTAATCCGACCTGGGTTGAACATGCCAAAAAAGGGCTTGAAGGCACAGATGTCAAGGTCTGCACAGTAGTAGGTTTCCCCTTGGGAGCAACAACTTCAACTGTGAAAGCTTTTGAAACCAAGGAAGCTATCCAAAATGGTGCAGATGAGATTGATATGGTGATCAATGTTGGAGCTCTCAAGTCAGATAATTTAGCCTTGGTAGAGTCAGATATTCGCGCAGTCGTGGAAGCAAGTGGTGACAAGTTAGTGAAAGTCATTATTGAAGCTTGCCTGCTGACTGACCAAGAAAAAGTTGTATCTTGCCAATTAGCCCAAAAAGCTGGAGCTGACTTTGTCAAAACATCTACTGGCTTTTCAACTGGTGGTGCTACGATAGCAGATGTCAAATTGATGCGTGAAACTGTTGGACCTGATATGGGTGTCAAGGCCGCCGGCGGAGCTCGTTCTTATGCAGATGCTCTTGCCTTTGTTGAAGCAGGGGCGACCCGTATTGGAACGTCAGCTGGAGTAGCAATTCTAAAAGGAGAATTGGCAGATGGCGACTACTGAGTTGATTGAACTGGCAATTGAAACCAGCAAACATGCCTATGTCCCCTATTCTCACTTTCCTATCGGAGCAGTTTTAGTAGCCAAAGACGGAAGTGTTTACACGGGAGTGAATATCGAAAATGCTAGCTATCCTTTGACCAATTGCGGTGAGAGAACAGCCATTTTTAAGGCTGTATCTGAAGGGCAAAGAGAATTTTCAGAGCTGATTGTTTATGGTCAAACTGAAAAACCGATTTCACCATGTGGTGCTTGTCGCCAAGTAATGGTCGAATTTTTTGAACAAGATCTAAAAGTGACCTTAGTCGCAAAAGATAAATCGACGGTCGAGATGACGGTCGGGGAATTACTTCCATATTCTTTTACAGACTTAAATTAGTCTGAGTCGCTCTCTGAGTGGCACGGTCCTTGTGGCCAACCAATCCATACTTGCAACATCGTTGCACATCTTATTTAGGAGGTTCAGTAATGAACAAGAAACAATGGCTAGGTCTTGGCCTAGTAGCAGTGGCAGCAGTTGGACTTGCTGCATGTGGTAACCGCTCTTCTCGTAAGGCAGATTCATCTTCTGATGTGAAGACAAAAGCAGCAATCGTCACTGATACTGGTGGTGTTGATGACAAATCATTCAACCAATCAGCTTGGGAAGGTTTGCAGGCTTGGGGTAAAGAACACAATCTTTCAAAAGATAACGGTTTCACTTACTTCCAATCAACAAGTGAAGCTGACTACGCTAACAACTTGCAACAAGCGGCTGGAAGTTACAACCTAATCTTCGGTGTTGGTTTTGCCCTTCACAATGCGGTTGAAGAAGCAGCTAAAGAACATTCTGACTTGAACTATGTCTTGATTGATGATGTGATTAAAGATCAAAAGAATGTTGCGAGCGTAACTTTCGCTGATAATGAGTCAGGTTACCTTGCAGGTGTAGCTGCAGCAAAAACAACTAAAACAAAACAAGTTGGTTTTGTAGGTGGGCAGGAGTCAGAAGTTATCTCTCGTTTTGAAGCTGGTTTCAAGGCAGGTGTTGCCTCAGTAGACCCATCTATCAAAGTACAAGTTGACTATGCTGGTTCATTTGGTGATGCTGCTAAAGGTAAAACAATTGCAGCAGCACAATACGCAGCTGGTGCAGATATTGTTTACCAAGTAGCTGGTGGTACAGGTGCTGGTGTCTTTGCAGAAGCAAAATCACTCAACGAAAGCCGTCCTGAAAATGAAAAAGTTTGGGTTATCGGTGTTGACCGTGACCAAGAAGCAGAAGGTAAATACACTTCTAAAGATGGCAAAGAATCAAACTTTGTTCTTGCATCTACTTTGAAACAAGTTGGTACAACTGTAAAAGATATTTCTAACAAGGCAGAAAAAGGTGAATTCCCTGGCGGTCAAGTGATCGTTTACTCATTGAAAGATAAAGGGGTTGACTTGGCAGTAACAAACCTTTCAGAAGAAGGTAAAAAAGCTGTCGAAGATGCTAAAGCTAAAATCCTTGATGGAAGCGTAAAAGTTCCTGCAAAATAATGGATGGAAGTTATTTCTTAGGAAGCGGCCATCGGCCGCTTTTTAAGAGTTGAGACAAAGTCATTTTGTCTCAGTAAAGCTTGCTACTAGATAAACTAGCAAGTTTTATTGAAATAAAATAAGACTCTGAAAGGAAGAGCACATGGCACACGAAAATGTCATTGAGATGCGTGATATTACCAAGGTGTTTGGTGAATTTGTTGCCAACGACAAAATCAACCTGCACCTACGAAAAGGTGAAATTCATGCACTTTTAGGAGAAAATGGGGCTGGTAAGTCCACGCTCATGAACATGTTAGCAGGGCTTCTTGAACCAACTAGTGGTGAAATCGCGGTCAACGGTCAAGTTGTCAATCTTGACTCCCCATCTAAAGCAGCTGGCTTGGGAATCGGAATGGTTCACCAGCACTTTATGTTGGTAGAGGCTTTCACGGTGGCTGAAAACATTATTTTAGGAAGTGAATTGACTAAAAATGGTGTGCTAGATATCGCTGGAGCTAGCAAAGAAATCAAGGCTCTTTCTGAACGTTATGGCTTAGCTGTGGACCCTTCTGCCAAGGTAGCAGACATCTCAGTTGGAGCCCAACAACGTGTGGAAATTTTAAAAACCCTTTATCGGGGGGCTGATATTCTTATCTTTGACGAACCAACGGCTGTTTTGACTCCATCAGAAATTGAGGAGTTGATGGCCATTATGAAAAATCTTGTTAAAGAAGGAAAATCAATTATCTTGATTACCCACAAGTTGGATGAAATTCGTGCAGTTTCTGACCGCGTTACAGTTATCCGTCGTGGGAAATCAATTGAAACCGTCAAAATTGCAGGAGCTACTAATGCTGATTTGGCAGAAATGATGGTAGGACGTTCTGTTTCCTTTAAAACAGAGAAACAAGCCTCTCAACCAAAAGAAGTGGTCTTGTCAATCAAAGATTTGGTGGTCAATGAAAACCGTGGTGTTCCAGCTGTGAAAAATCTGTCCTTGGATGTTCGTGCTGGAGAGATTGTTGGTATTGCAGGGATTGATGGAAATGGTCAGTCTGAACTGATTCAAGCCATTACAGGTCTTCGCAAGGTTGAATCTGGTAGCATTGAGCTAAAAGGAGATTCAATTGTAGGCTTGCATCCACGACAAATTACAGAGCTAAGTGTTGGGCACGTTCCAGAAGACCGTCACCGTGATGGTTTGATTTTAGAGATGATGATTTCTGAAAATATTGCCCTTCAAACCTACTACAAAGAACCACATAGTAAAAATGGAATTTTGAACTATTCAAATATTACTTCTTATGCTAAAAAGCTAATGGAAGAATTTGATGTTCGTGCTGCCAGTGAATTTGTTCCTGCAGCTGCACTTTCAGGAGGAAATCAACAAAAAGCAATTATTGCTCGTGAAATTGATCGTGATCCTGATCTCCTTATCGTCAGCCAGCCAACTCGTGGTTTGGATGTCGGTGCCATTGAATATATCCACAAACGCTTGATTGAAGAGCGTGATAATGGTAAGGCTGTCCTTGTTGTCAGCTTTGAACTAGATGAGATTTTAAATGTCTCAGATCGTATTGCCGTTATCCACGATGGTAAGATTCAAGGTATTGTGTCACCAGAAACAACCAATAAACAAGAACTTGGTGTCTTGATGGCTGGTGGAAACTTGGGAAAGGAGAAGAGTGATGTCTAAAAAACTACAACAAATTTCGGTTCCCTTGATTTCTGTCTTTCTAGGAATTTTACTTGGAGCCATTGTCATGTGGATCTTCGGTTATGATGCTATTTGGGGCTACGAAGAATTGTTCTACACGGCCTTTGGTAGTCTGCGTGGGATTGGAGAAATCTTCCGCGCCATGGGACCTTTGGTCTTGATTGGTCTTGGTTTTGCTGTTGCCAGTCGTGCAGGTTTCTTTAACGTAGGGCTTCCTGGTCAGGCCTTGGCTGGTTGGATTCTTAGTGGTTGGTTTGCTTTGTCGCATCCAGATATGCCACGTCCCTTGATGATTCTAGCAACTATCGTGATTGCCTTGATTGCTGGAGGGATTGTTGGCGCGATTCCAGGTATTCTTAGGGCTTATCTAGGGACGTCAGAGGTTATCGTAACCATCATGATGAACTACATTGTCTTGTATGTAGGGAATGCCTTTATCCATGCCTTCCCTAAAGACTTTATGCAAAGTACAGATTCGACAATTCGTGTTGGTACTAATGCAACCTATCAGACACCTTGGTTGGCTGAGTTGACTGGTAATTCACGGATGAATATCGGTATTTTCTTTGCTCTCATTGCCGTTGCAGTCATTTGGTTCATGCTCAAGAAAACAACCCTTGGTTTTGAAATCCGTGCGGTTGGTCTTAATCCACATGCTTCAGAATACGCTGGTATTTCTGCAAAACGAACGATTATCCTATCAATGATTATTTCAGGTGCCTTGGCAGGTCTTGGTGGAGCTGTTGAAGGACTTGGAACCTTCCAGAACGTCTATGTTCAAGGCGCATCATTAGCCGTCGGATTTAACGGAATGGCGGTTAGTCTGCTTGCGGCCAACTCACCAATTGGTATTCTCTTTGCATCCTTCCTATTTGGTGTTCTCCAAGTTGGAGCCCCAGGTATGAATGCGGCGCAGGTACCATCTGAGCTTGTCAGCATTGTAACAGCGTCTATTATCTTCTTTGTCAGTGTTCATTACCTTATCGAACGCTTTGTCAAACCTAAAAAACAAGTTAAAGGAGGTAAGTAAAGATGTCTATTACAACCTTGCTCACCCTCTTGGTGTCTTCTATGCTGATTTACTCAGCACCCCTCATCTTTACAAGTATTGGTGGTGTTTTCTCTGAACGTGGTGGTGTGGTAAACGTCGGCCTTGAAGGAATTATGGTTATGGGTGCCTTTTCTGGAGTTGTCTTTAACCTTGAATTTGCAGAACAATTTGGAGCAGCAACTCCATGGCTATCTTTGATAGTTGCAGGATTGGTTGGTGGCCTCTTCTCTATTATCCACGCAGCAGCAACGATTCATTTCCGTGCAGACCATGTTGTCAGCGGTACGGTATTGAACTTGATGGCGCCAGCCTTGGCTGTTTTCTTGGTTAAAGTTCTTTATAACAAAGGACAAACCGACAACCTAAGTCAAACTTTTGGACGCTTTGACTTCCCAGTCTTGGCAAATATCCCAGTGATTGGTGATATCTTCTTCAAGTCAACTAGTCTTCTTGGTTACTTGGCGATTGCCTTCTCTTTCCTTGCTTGGTTTATCCTCTTCAAGACTCGATTTGGTCTTCGTCTCCGCTCTGTCGGTGAACATCCTCAAGCAGCTGATACCTTGGGAATCAATGTCTACAAAATGAGATATTTAGGGGTTATTATTTCAGGTTTCCTAGGTGGAATTGGAGGAGCAATTTATGCTCAATCCATCTCAGTCAACTTCTCAGTGACAACTATTGTTGGACCTGGATTTATCGCTCTTGCTGCGATGATTTTTGGAAAATGGAATCCAATCGGAGCTATGCTTTCTAGTCTTTTCTTTGGACTTTCACAAAGTTTGGCTGTTATCGGTTCTCAATTGCCATTCCTACAAGGTGTGCCAACAGTTTATCTTCAAATCGCACCTTATGTCTTGACAATTCTTGTCTTGGCAGCCTTCTTTGGAAAAGCAGTTGCACCAAAAGCAGATGGTATCAACTATATCAAATCAAAATAAGCATACAAAAAACGTCAGTACATTCAAACTGGCGTTTATTTTTTAGGATTTTGATGGGTTAAGTTCAGTCCCCAAGGGACCAAATTTTCAGTTTTATTTTTGATGCGTGTGATATTATCCTTATGCCGAATGATAATCAAGCTAGCAAGTGCTAGGATAATAGCGATGAAGAGAGGGTCATAGTTGCTCAGGATAAAACCAAAAAGTGGAAAGAGTAGAACTCCGATGACAGCCGCGATAGATGCTGTGACACTAGATAGTGAAATCATACTACCAAGATAGAGGGTTCCAAAGAAAACAACTGCAAGGTAGAGACAGAAGACAGGTGCAAATCCGAAAATCACTCCTGCACTGGTTGCGACAGCCTTACCACCCTTAAATCCTGCAAAGATAGGGAAGGTATGGCCAATAACAGCTAAAAGTCCAAAGATGAGAGGCGAAACGCCTTGTAGATGAAACATAATCGGAAGAAGCGTTGCTAAGGTTCCCTTGAAAAAGTCAATCACAAAGGTTGCCATACCAGCTTTCTTACCTAAAATGCGGAAGGTATTGGTCGTTCCGGTATTTCCAGAACCATGTTCACGCAGATTGATTTGAAAGAATACTTGTCCAATCCAGAGACCAGACGGAATTGAACCCAGCAAATAGGCTAGGATTAATAAAACTATTGTAATCATACTCCTATTATATCATGAATTGGGAAAGAAAGGCAGAGAATCTCTGCTGAAATTGTTACAGCGGAGAAAGAAAAATTTTGCAAAATCCTTGGAAAACCTGTAGAATAGTAAAGATGAACGAATAGGAGGTTCCTTGTGTCAAAAAAGGAAATCAATATTAACAATTATAATGATGATGCCATTCAGGTGTTAGAAGGGTTGGATGCCGTCCGTAAACGTCCAGGGATGTATATCGGATCGACTGATGGGGCAGGTCTCCATCACCTCGTCTGGGAAATTGTCGATAATGCGGTCGATGAGGCCTTGTCTGGATTTGGTGACCGTATTGATGTCACCATCAATAAAGATGGCAGTTTGACTGTGCAAGACCATGGTCGTGGGATGCCGACGGGTATGCACGCTATGGGAATCCCAACGGTTGAAGTAATCTTTACCATTCTCCACGCAGGAGGGAAATTCGGTCAAGGAGGCTATAAGACATCAGGTGGACTTCACGGGGTAGGCTCTTCTGTCGTCAATGCTCTTTCTAGCTGGTTAGAAGTAGAAATTACTCGTGATGGTGCAGTCTACAACCAACGTTTTGAAAATGGTGGAAAACCTGTCACGACTCTGAAGAAAATTGGTACAGCACCCAAGTCTAAAACAGGTACAAAGGTTACGTTTATGCCTGACGCGACTATCTTTTCTACGACAGACTTCAAGTACAATACCATTTCAGAACGCCTCAATGAGTCAGCCTTTCTCTTAAAAAATGTGACCTTGTCTTTGACGGACAAGCGTACAGATGAAGCGATTGAGTTTCATTATGAAAATGGGGTGCAGGACTTTGTTTCCTACCTTAATGAAGACAAGGAAACCTTGACACCAGTTCTCTACTTTGAGGGGGAAGACAATGGTTTTCAAGTGGAAGTTGCCCTCCAGTACAATGACGGATTTTCAGATAATATTTTGTCCTTTGTCAATAACGTTCGCACCAAGGACGGTGGAACGCACGAGACAGGACTCAAGTCTGCCATTACCAAGGTTATGAACGACTATGCGCGTAAGACAGGTCTTCTCAAGGAAAAAGATAAAAACCTTGAAGGTTCAGACTATCGTGAGGGACTAGCGGCTGTTCTTTCTATCTTGGTTCCTGAAGAACACCTCCAGTTTGAAGGGCAGACCAAGGACAAGCTAGGAAGCCCTCTTGCTCGTCCCGTTGTGGATGGCATTGTGGCTGATAAGTTGACATTTTTCCTTATGGAAAATGGGGAACTAGCTTCTAACCTTATTCGCAAGGCTATCAAGGCCCGTGATGCTCGTGAAGCGGCTCGTAAGGCGCGTGATGAGAGCCGAAATGGGAAGAAAAACAAGAAGGACAAGGGCTTGTTGTCTGGGAAATTAACGCCAGCCCAGTCTAAGAATCCTGCTAAGAATGAACTCTATCTAGTCGAGGGGGACTCTGCCGGTGGCTCTGCCAAGCAAGGCCGTGACCGTAAGTTCCAGGCTATCTTGCCTCTCCGTGGTAAGGTTATCAATACAGCCAAGGCCAAGATGGCGGATATCCTCAAAAATGAAGAAATCAACACAATGATTTATACTATTGGTGCTGGTGTAGGAGCAGATTTCTCTATTGAAGATGCCAATTATGACAAGATCATTATCATGACCGATGCGGATACTGACGGTGCCCACATTCAAACACTTCTCTTAACCTTCTTTTACCGCTATATGCGTCCTCTTGTCGAGGCAGGTCATGTCTATATCGCCCTTCCGCCTCTTTACAAGATGTCAAAAGGTAAAGGCAAGAAGGAAGAAGTAGCTTACGCATGGACGGACGGGGAACTAGAAGAACTCCGTAAACAGTTCGGTAAAGGCGCTACTCTCCAACGATATAAAGGACTTGGTGAGATGAATGCAGATCAGCTCTGGGAAACAACCATGAACCCAGAAACTCGTACCCTCATCCGTGTCACCATCGAAGACCTAGCCCGCGCCGAACGTCGCGTCAATGTTCTCATGGGAGACAAGGTCGAACCACGCCGTAAATGGATTGAAGATAATGTCAAGTTTACGCTGGAAGAAGCGACGGTGTTTTAAGTTAGTTTTTAATGAATGGGTATCAACATGAGAGCTGAAACAGAAATGCTTGATGTAATTTTAAAGACTGCCGAAACCTTACAAGTAGAAGCTGTCGCCATGTCTGGTTCACGGACAAACCCAAAGGCCCCAAAAGATGAATTTCAAGACTATGACATGGTCTATGTCGTGGACGATTTAGATAATCTGACGAGTGACCTTTCTTGGTTAGACCTGTTTGGGAAGCGCCTGATTGAACAGCATGTCCTACTTGACCATCGTCGTCTCTATCTTATGCTTTTTGAAGACGGCAACCGTATCGATTTGACTCTCTGCTCCAAAGAATACATTCAAGAGTGGGTGGATAGCGAGGCTGATTATACAGTTTTGAAAGATGAGAAAGGCTTGTTTGAGTTCTATTCTCCCAGTCCTCAGCGTTTCTGGATGAGTCCAGCTAGTGCGTTAGATTTTAAAAATTCCTGCAATGAATTTTGGTGGGTATCAGCCTACGTTGTCAAAGGGATTTGTCGCAATCAAACCATCTATGCGACCGACCATCTCTACGGTATTTGCCAACAAGAACTCTTAAAAGTCTTAGCTTGGCAGGTAGCAAGTAATAAGGGAACAGTAGACGTCGGCAAGAACTACAAGTACCTCTTTAACAATTTACCTGCTGAGAAAGAAAAGGAATTCTCAAATCTGCTTGATTTCTCAAGTAGTGATAAAATCACTCAATCCTTGTTTGCTACGATGGAACTTTTCCACCAAGAAGCTCAAAGACTTGCTCAAAAGCTGGGCTTTGCCTACGATAAGGAAGTGGCTGAGAAGATGATTGAGTATGCTGAGGAAAGAGTGAAGAAGTTTGGGAATAATTGGAAAAATGAAAAAGCGAGAGGAGAAGACTCATGATTGAAAAAGTGGAACGCCTCATTACAGAGATTAATCGTATTCATCGAGAATATTCTAGAGATTATTTTGAAACGGGTAAGGTGGAAAAAATCAATCTCAAGCATACCTTTTCAAAAGTTCCGACTAAAGCGATTTTGGCCTACCGTCTGAATTTACATGAGTCAATTAATGATTATCTGATGAAAGCGGATGTCCAAGATATTGCCTATGTTTATCGTGTCAAAACTTCTGAGTCTATTTTAGATAAAATTACACGTTTTTCTGATCGTCAAGAGGGCTATCCTGTGAATTCAATTCTTAATGATATTTTTGGTGCTCGTATGATTTTAAGTTCCAAAGAGATTGCTCAAGTCATGGAGGAATTAGATGATTGGCAAGAGCTGTACGGACTAAAAAATTGGTATTTACGTGATAAAGATGGCTATGTCGGTATTCATATCTATTTTAAAAATAAAAATAATTTTTACTACCCATGGGAACTCCAACTTTGGGATAAGAAAGATGTAGATAGTAATATCGCAAGCCATATCAAGTATAAACGAGGATTTGTGAAGTAGACATTTTAAGTGGAAATGACGATACAGGAATTTGGTGAAACTCACTTACTCTATATTTTTTCTTTTTCCATAAAAAATACACTACATTCTTCGAAAGGAGTTGAACACGCCCTAAATGCTGTGTGAAAACTCCTTATTACTCACTGAAGCAACACATTTTAAACACATTAAACTACAGAAAAGATAGTTTGGTTACTGAGTGTAACTGAACATTGGACTAATCCTTTTATCATTACACATACTCTATATTCTTTGAAAGGAGTTGAACACGCCCTAGATGCTGTGTGAAAAAGATAAATTCTCTTGTGAGTATCGCTAACTGCAAGAATTTTCTATTTTCACTTTGTATTTTAAGGGCTCTGTATCCTATATGAGTAACATTCAAAATATGTCCCTGGAGGACATCATGGGAGAGCGCTTTGGTCGCTATTCCAAGTACATTATTCAAGACCGGGCCTTGCCAGATATTCGTGATGGCTTGAAGCCGGTTCAGCGCCGCATTCTTTATTCTATGAATAAGGATGGCAATACTTTTGACAAGAGCTACCGTAAGTCGGCCAAGTCTGTTGGTAACATTATGGGGAATTTCCACCCACACGGGGATTCTTCTATCTATGATGCCATGGTTCGTATGTCGCAAGACTGGAAAAATCGTGAGATTCTAGTTGAAATGCACGGTAATAACGGTTCTATGGACGGAGATCCGCCTGCGGCTATGCGTTATACAGAGGCGCGTTTGTCTGAAATTGCTGGCTACCTTCTTCAAGATATCGAGAAAAAAACCGTTCCTTTTGCTTGGAACTTTGACGATACGGAGAAAGAGCCAACTGTCTTACCAGCAGCCTTTCCAAATCTCTTGGTAAATGGATCGACTGGGATTTCGGCTGGTTATGCCACAGATATTCCACCTCATAATTTAGCTGAGGTAATTGATGCTGCAGTTTACATGATTGATCATCCAACTGCCAAGGTGGATAAACTCATGGAATTCTTGCCGGGACCAGACTTCCCTACAGGAGCCATCATCCAAGGGCGTGATGAAATTAAGAAAGCCTATGAAACTGGGAAAGGGCGCGTGGTTGTTCGTTCCAAGACTGAGATTGAAAAGCTAAAAGGCGGTAAGGAACAAATCGTTGTCACTGAGATTCCTTATGAAATCAACAAGGCCAATCTAGTCAAGAAAATCGATGATGTTCGTGTCAATAATAAGGTGACTGGTATTGCTGAGGTTCGGGATGAGTCTGACCGTGACGGTCTTCGTATCGCGATTGAGCTCAAGAAAGACGCCAATACGGAGCTGGTTCTCAACTATCTCTTCAAATACACAGACCTGCAAATCAACTACAACTTTAACATGGTGGCGATTGACAATTTCACGCCTCGTCAGGTTGGGATCGTTCCAATCTTGTCTAGCTATATCGCCCACCGTCGTGAAGTGATTTTGGCGCGTTCACGCTTTGACAAGGAAAAGGCTGAGAAGCGTCTCCATATCGTCGAAGGTTTGATTCGTGTGATTTCGATTTTGGACGAAGTCATTGCTCTTATCCGCGCTTCTGAGAATAAGGCTGACGCCAAGGAAAACCTCAAAGTTAGCTATGATTTTACGGAAGAACAGGCTGAGGCTATCGTTACCTTGCAACTTTACCGTTTGACCAATACCGATGTGGTTGTCTTACAGGGAGAAGAAGCAGAACTTCGTGAAAAGATTGCTATGCTGGCGGCTATTATCGGGGATGAACGGACCATGTACAATCTCATGAAGAAAGAACTTCGTGAGGTTAAGAAGAAGTTTGCGACTCCGCGTTTGAGTAGCTTAGAAGACACTGCGAAAGCAATCGAGATTGATACAGCTAGTCTTATTGCCGAGGAAGATACCTATGTCAGCGTGACCAAGGCAGGTTATATCAAGCGTACCAGCCCACGTTCTTTTGCAGCTTCAACGCTAGAAGAAATTGGCAAGCGTGATGATGACCGTTTGATCTTTGTACAAGCTGTCAAGACAACCCAGCACCTTTTGATGTTCACGACGCTTGGAAATGTCATTTATCGACCAATCCATGAATTGGCAGACATTCGCTGGAAGGACATCGGAGAGCATTTGAGTCAAACCATTACAAACTTTGAAACTAACGAAGAGATTCTTTATGTGGAAGTCGTGGATCAGTTTGATGATGGCACAACCTACTTTGCTGCGACTCGTCTCGGTCAAATCAAGCGTGTAGAACGAAAAGAATTCACTCCATGGCGAACCTACAAGTCTAAGTCTGTCAAGTATGCTAAGCTTAAAGACGAGACAGACCAGATTGTAGCAGTGGCTCCGATTAAACTAGATGATGTTCTTTTAATTAGCCAAAACGGTTATGCTCTTCGTTTCAATATCGAAGAGGTTCCTGTTGTCGGTGCCAAGGCTGCAGGTGTCAAGGCTATGAACTTGAAAGAAGATGATGTTCTCCAATCTGCCTTTATCTGTAACACCTCATCCTTCTATCTCTTGACCCAACGTGGAAGTTTAAAACGTGTTTCTATTGACGAAATTCCGGCAACCAGCCGTGCCAAACGAGGACTACAAGTCTTGCGTGAGTTGAAAAACAAACCGCATCGTGTCTTCTTAGCAGGAGCAGTTGCAGAACAAGGCTTCGTTGGTGACCTCTTTAGTACAGAAGTGGACGAGAACGACCAAACTCTGCTTGTTCAATCTAACAAAGGTACAGTCTATGAAATCCGATTGCAAGACTTGAACCTGTCAGAACGCACAAGTAACGGTAGCTTCATCTCTGACACGATTTCAGATGAAGAATTTTTTGAGGCTTATCTTCAGGAAGCTTATACAGAATTTGAATCTAAGAAATGATAAAAAACAATGAAAAGCTTTTAATTGAGAAATTTCTTAAGCCATAGATTTAAGACTTGAATTTGATTATATATACAAAAAACGAACAGTAGAATTCCCAAGTGGTAGGGACTTAATCCTGTTCGTTTTCTTATTTTCATTGGTATAGGCTGCCTGGCATTTAATTGTGGAATTATTAATATGTGGTCAATTATTCAAGCTGGATTAATAAAAAATAATATTTTTTAAGAAAACGATTGCGCATATATTGTTTTTTTGTTATAATATTATTGTTTCAAGAGAACGCGTTCAAGAAATAATTCGTTCAAGCATATAATCATATAATATAGGAGTTTTGTATGTCTCAAAATAAACAAGATAAAGGATTTCGTTATTCTATTCGTAAACGTAGTGTTGGAGTATGTGGTGTTGCTATTGCAACATTTTTGCTAGCTTCTGGCCTTGTATTTCAAACAAATGTAGTAAAAGCGACAGAGCCAAGTGTGGCTGCAGTTGCTGGTGAAAATATTGCTGCTCATAAACCTGCGAGTCAGAGTTCAATTGCTTATGGAGGAGATGCTTCTAGAGCAGTTGACGGTAATCGTGATAACGCATGGAGTCACCGCTCCGTTACCCATACAGATTTTCAAGATCATTCTTGGTGGAAAGTTGATTTAGAGAAAGAAGAATCAGTAGGAATTGTTCGTATTTACAATCGTGGAGATGGGGATGTAGCAAATCGTTTATCTAATTTTGATGTTATTTTGTTGGATAAAGATGGAAATGAAGTAACTCGTCAACACATCGATAGCTTAAACAATCAACCAACAATTGACGTTCAATTCACTGGAGTTAATGCACGATATGTTAAAGTGGAGCTAAATAATTCAAAAACACCACTTAGCTTAGCAGAGGTAGAAGTGTATCGTTCTGCAAAAGAAAAAGCAGTGACTAATACTAAATCTGAAAGCAAAGCAAAAACAGATTTTACTGCAGAACTAAATAAATATTTGTTTGGTTTGAATTATGATAAAACAAATATTTTAACTAGACGAGGCGAGGCAATAGAAAATTACACGAATACAAGCACAAAACAACAAGGAAGTGAATTTGTGGTTGTGGAAAAAGTGAAGAAGAACCTTTCTAGTGGTCACGCTGATGTTGCTATTAATGGCAACGGAGATATTTTCCTAGGTGCTTTGTTTAAAGCAAATCAAGATCTCTTAGAAAATAAACCACAACAAATTAGCTTAGATCGTAACAAAGGTAGAATTAGTGTTGATTTACCAGGAATGGTAGGCGGAGATAGCTATGTAGATGCTACACCAACTGTAAGTGGTATGCAGGAAGGTGTAAATACCCTGTTAAATCGTTGGCATGAAAAATATGCTGGTAAAAATCCTGCTCCAGCACGTATGCAGTACGAATCAACTTCTGCTTATAGCATGAATCAATTAAAAGCCAAATTCGGAAGTGACTTTGAAAAAGTTGGAGTTAATTTAAAAATTGACTTTGAAGCTGTCAATAAAGGTGAAAAACAAATTGAGGTAGTTGATTTTAAACAAGTTTACTATACTGCTAACTTTGATGCTCCAAAAAATCCATCAGATGTATTTGCCTCAGGAGTAACAGTTGATCAATTGAAAGCACGTGGAATTGATGAAAATACTCCTCCTGTATATGTATCAAGCGTGTCATACGGACGTCAAATGTATGTCAAATTTGAAACAACAAGCAAGAGTACAGAATTGAAAGCAGCTATCAATGCTGTCATTAAAGGAGTACCTATTAAAGCTGAATCTGAATGGGCGCGTGTCTTGAAGGATACAACTGTAACAGTTTCAATCGTAGGTGGAAATGCTGATGGCGCTGCACGTGTTGTGACAGGTACAGTAGAAGATTTGAAGAAATTGATTCAAGAAGGAGCTACTTTTAGTACACAAAACCCTGCTGTTCCAATTTCTTATAAGACTGCATTCTTGAAAGATAATCAAGTAGCCACAATTCAAAGTAATACAGACTACATTGAAACTAAAGTGACTTCATACAAAAATGGTTACCTCAATTTACACCATAAGGGAGCTTATATCGCTCGTTACTATGTTTACTGGGATGAAGTAACTTATGATAAGGATGGAATTGAAAGTATTCGCTCACGTCAATGGGAAGATAATGGTAAAAACAGGACAGCAGGCTTCCAAACTGAACTTCAATTTAGAGGAAATGTGCGCAATATACGCGTGAAGATTCAAGAAAAAACAGGTCTTGTTTGGGAACCATGGCGTACAGTTTACAATCGTACAGACCTTCCTCTTGTTCAAAAACGTACAATTATTAACTCAGGTACAACACTAAGACCAAAATACGATGAAAAAGTTGAAAATAACTAATTTTTCACTTGTAAAAGGAATCAGTTCTAAGAGCTGGTTCTTTTTATTTCTAATACTTCTTCGAAATCAAAAATCAACAAATACAGTCAATTATTTCTTATCAATCCATTAATCATAGTAGATTGAATCGAGAATAGTACGCCACGACTGCTAAAATATTTCTATCCATTAATTTGACTTTCCTAATCGATTTATTCACATCTTATTTCAATCTACTATAGCGTTCCAGTTTTATATTAAATCTAAAATCAGTATTTTGAATTATAGAAAACAAGTCTTCTGGTCTGCTTTTTGACTTTTGTATTTTTTCCTAAACATGGAGTTTTGGGCCAGACTTTTGAAAAAATTTTTTTAATGAGGTGAAAATTGTTAAATTTAAGCATAATATCTTGTAAAAAATTCTAAAATCCTTTAAAATAAAAGAGTTGGAGGAGTTTATGAATGTAAATCAGATTGTACGGATTATTCCTACTTTAAAAGTTAATAATAGAAAATTAAATGAAACATTTTATATTGAAACCCTTGGCATGAAGGCCTTGTTAGAAGAGTCGGCCTTTCTGTCACTAGGGGATCAAACAGGTCTAGAAAAGCTGGTTTTAGAAGAAGCTCCAAGTATGCGTACTCGTAAGGTAGAGGGGAGAAAAAAATTAGCTAGATTGATTGTCAAGGTGGAAAATCCCTTAGAAATTGAAGGCCTCTTATCTAAAACAGATTCGATTCATCGATTATATAAAGGTCAAAATGGCTACGCTTTTGAAATTTTTTCACCAGAAGATGATTTGATTTTGATTCATGCGGAAGATGATAGAGCAAGTCTAGTAGAAGTAGGAGAAAATCCTGAATTTCAAACAGATTTGGCATCAATTTCTTTAAGTAAATTTGAGATTTCCATGGAATTACACCTCCCAACTGATATCGAAAGTTTCTTGGAACCATCTGAAGTTGGGACATCACTTGATTTTATCCCAGCTCAGGGGCAGGATTTGATGGTAGAAAATACAGTTACTTGGGATTTATCTATGCTCAAGTTCTTGGTCAATGAATTAGACATAGCAAGTCTGCGCCAGAAGTTTGAGTCTACCGAATATTTTATTCCTAAGTCTGAAAAATTCTTCCTTGGTAAAGATCGAAATAATGTTGAATTGTGGTTTGAAGAAGTATGAAGTGGACCAAGATTATTAAAAAAATAGAAGAACAAATCGAGGCAGGGATTTATCCCGGAGCCTCTTTTGCGTATTTTAAGGACAATCAATGGACGGAGTTCTATTTAGGCCAGAGTGACTTAGAGCATGGCTTGCAGACTGAGGCAGGACTAGTTTATGACCTAGCTAGTGTCAGCAAGGTTGTTGGCGTTGGCACCGTTTTTACTTTTTTGTGGGAAAAAGGCAAATTAGATATTGACAGACCGATAACAGATTTTTTAGCTGAGAGTGATTATCCAGACATCACTATTCGCCAGCTCTTAACCCACGCTACAGATCTTGATCCTTTTATTCCCAATCGTGATCTTTTAACAGCTTCTGAATTAAAGGAAGCTATGTTTCATCTCAACAGACGAAGTCAGCCAGCTTTTCTTTATTCGGATGTCCATTTTTTACTGTTAGGTTTTATCTTGGAAAGAATCTTTAATCAAGACTTGGATGTGATTTTACAGGAGCAAGTCTGGAAACTTTGGGGAATGACGGAAACCCAATTTGGCCCTGTTGAGCTTGCTGTTCCAACCGTCAGAGGTGTCGAGGCAGGTCTGGTACATGATCCCAAGGCTCGCCTCCTGGGCAGACATGCAGGGAGTGCTGGTTTGTTTTCGACTGTAAAGGATTTACAAATCTTTTTAGAACACTATTTAGCAGATGATTTTGCAAGAGATTTGAGTCAAAATTTTTCTCCTTTGGATGACAAGGAACGTTCTTTAGCATGGAATTTGGAGGGAGATTGGCTAGACCATACGGGCTATACAGGTACCTTTATCATGTGGAATCGTCAGAAGCAAGAAGCGGCCATTTTCCTATCGAATCGTACCTATGAAAAGGATGAACGAGCCCGGTGGATATTAGACCGCAATCAAGTGATGGACTTGATTCGTAAAGAAGAGTAAGGAGAGACATGTCAAATAGTTTAAAAGGGACTTTACTAACAGTTGTGGCTGGGATTGCTTGGGGCTTGTCAGGAACGAGTGGCCAATACCTGATGGCGCACGGAATTTCGGCTCTGGTTTTGACCAACTTGCGTCTTTTAATCGCTGGTGGGATTCTCATGTTCTTGGCTTATGTTACTGCAAAGGATAAAATGCTGGCCTTTTTAACGGATAAGAAGAGTTTGCTGTCTCTTCTCATTTTTGCTCTAATTGGCCTCTTCCTCAATCAATTTGCCTATCTAACTGCTATTCAGGAAACCAATGCAGGAACGGCGACGGTGCTTCAGTATGTTTGTCCTGTCGGAATTTTAATTTATAGCTGTATCAAGGATAAGGTGGCGCCGACTCTGGCAGAGATTGTTTCTATCATATTAGCCATTGGAGGAACCTTCCTAATCGCAACACATGGGCAGTTGGACCAGTTATCTATGACACCTGCAGGTCTGTTATGGGGTCTCTTTTCTGCTCTGACTTACGCACTTTATATCATTTTGCCCATAGCCTTGATTAAGAAGTGGGGGAGCAGTTTGGTCATAGGTGTGGGAATGGTTATAGCTGGTTTGGTCGCCCTTCCTTTTACAGGAGTTCTACAGGCCGCTATCCCGACTAGTCTTGATTTTCTCCTTGCTTTTGCGGGTATTATTCTTATAGGAACTGTCTTTGCCTATACAGCTTTCCTTAAAGGAGCCAGTCTGATAGGACCGGTTAAGTCAAGTTTGTTGGCTTCAATTGAGCCAATATCGGCGGTTTTCTTTGCCTTCTTAATCATGAATGAACAATTTTATCCCATTGATTTTCTTGGCATGGCAATGATATTGTTTGCTGTAACTCTGATTTCGTTGAAAGATGTACTCTTAGAAAAATAAAAAGACTCTTTGTCCGTGACAGAGAGTTTTTGCGTAGTATTTTATACTCAATGAAAATCAAAGAGCAAACTAGGAAACTAGCCGTAGGTTGCTCAAAGCACTG